>CBFDUR010000039.1:0-9258 GCA_965613005.1 uncultured Ignavibacteriales bacterium | reverse complement strand
ACAAATCAATATTTTCTGCCAAAAATAACACGAATATTACTGATAAGATACTAATGCCTAATTCTATAAATTACACATTTTATTATTTTATCCATTGTTCATTTCCTTGGTAATTAGACTTATTAGAAATTTTGACTCTTGTTAATCTTTACAATTCCAAAACCGGGGTATGACCTTTTTTGGATATACAGCATTCATTAGTAGAGAATTATAGTAGAATAAAAATGTAAACAAAAGGATCTCCAGGAAAAAATAAATTAACAAAACCTATAGTCGGATTAAAAAAGAATTTCTTGACATTAATAAATATTATAGGTAATTTTAATCAGACAAATAACTCTTATTATAAATAATCTTAACCACTATTAAAGGGGTGGAAAAGAGTAATTTGCATATAATACAAGAATAAATAACTGTTATTTAGGAGTTATAATTCGATAACTTATTTTATTCTACCCCCTAAAGTTAATAATCCATCTTTTATTTTATAGAAAAGGATTGTCTGAAAAATTAGAATTTAGAGAAAAATTACTTATATACGGTATAAGGTTTCAATAATTTTTTTTAAAAATTAAAATCAAATAAAAATGAAATTGCATAAGGCTTACTTTTTCGTTTTCCAATTAAACTCCAAACTTTTTATATTATTCACATTTTTATTATTATTAAATATCCCAATTTTTGTTATGGCGCAAAATTCAGGTGAAAAAACCTTCAAAACAACATGTGCAGCTTGCCATACAATCGGTAAAGGGCGATTAGTAGGACCTGATTTATCAAATATTCTTAAAAAGCGCCCGATGAAATGGATATTCCAATTTGTAAAATCACCGCAGAAAAAGATAAGCGGCGGTGATGTATATGCGGAAAAACTATTTAAAACCTACAAAATAATGATGCCGGATCAAAAACTTTCCGATATTCAAATAAAAGATGTTATTGATTATATAATGAGCCGAAGTAGTAATGTTAATAAAAAATCTGCGACAACGTCCGCCGAAGGCTTAGAGTTAAAAATAAAAAACAGCAACGGTTTTACTTTAAAAAATGCCGGGAGCGAAGAAGTAAAACTGGGAGAAAATTATTTTACAGGTAAAGTTCGATTTAAAAATAATGGTCCTGCGTGTATTTCATGCCACAGTGTTATTAATGGTAATTTAATGACTGGAGGAGATTTAGCTAAAAATTTAACTACGGTATATTCAAAGCTAAATCCTATCGGAATAAAAGCCATCCTTGATAATCCACCTTTCCCTGTAATGAATGCAGCATTTTATAATAAACCGATTACATCGGATGAAGAGTATTATTTGATCGCTTTTTTAAAGGAAGCTAATAGAGTTGCAATCTATCAACAGCCTAATGATTTTAGCATAAATTTTGATTATGCAGGGATCATTGGTGTAGCTATTTTATTGTTGATATTCGGAGGGTTTTGGAGAAAGAGAAAGAAAAAATCGGTTAATGATGCAATATATAAACGACAGATAAAATCTAAATAAACTTAATAAAAAGAGTGAAAATATTATGAGTTGGATTCAAGATATTATATCACCTCAAACCCGTCAATGGGAAGAATTTTATCGAAATAGATTTCAGCACGATAGAATTGTGAGAAGTACACATGGAGTAAATTGCACCGGCGGATGTTCCTGGGAAATTCATGTGAAAGATGGAATTGTTGTTTGGGAAACTCAACAATTGGATTACCCTCTCCTGGAAGGATCTTTACCTCCTTATGAACCTCGCGGATGTCAAAGAGGCATTTCTTTCTCATGGTATTTATATAGTCCTATCCGAATAAAATATCCTCTTATTAGAGGTGTGTTACTTGATATGTACCGGGATGAAAAAGAAAAGACAGGTGATGCTCTGAAAGCGTGGGAAAATATTCAAAATGATCCGGAGATGCGGAAAAAATATCAGAATGCAAGAGGTAAAGGAGGATTTCGCAGAACTACGTGGGATGAAATGCTTGAACTTATGGCAGCCGCCAACATTTATACAGCAAAAAAATATGGCACCGATAGGGTAATAGGATTTTCTCCAATTCCAGCCATGTCTATGCTTAGTTTTGCTGCCGGATCAAGATTTTTAGAGCTTTTCGGAGGAGTACATCTTAGCTTTTATGATTGGTATTGCGATCTTCCAAATGCTTCACCGGAAATTTGGGGTGAGCAAACCGATGTTTGTGAAAGTGCAGATTGGTATAATGCTAAAATGGTTGCGTTAATGGGGGCTAATTTGAATATGACGAGAACTCCGGATTGCCATTTTTTTGCCGAATCGCGGTACAACGGAACAAAAACGGTTGTCTTCTCACCTGATTTAAGTATGCCTTCAAAGTATGCCGACCAATGGGTGCCTCTTCATGCCGGAAGCGACGGCGCTTTTTGGATGGCTGTTACTCATGTGATTCTTAAGGAATTCCATTTTGAAAAACAAACTCCTTATTTTCTAGATTATGTGAAAAAATATACCGACTGTCCGTTCCTTATTGAACTTGAAAAAGACGGAGACGGTTTTAAACCCGGTAGATTAATTCGTGCCAACTCCATTTCTAAGTTTAAAGATATTGAAAACGGTGAATGGAAATTTTTAAATATCGATGAAACTACTGGAGAACTTGTCGTTCCTAAAGGCAGTGTTGGACATCGGTGGGATAAAAAGCAAGGTAAATGGAATATTAAATTTGAAAACACTACTGATGATTCTCCGTATGTTCCTGTTCTTACACAATTAAGTAATAATGACGATATCCTAATGGTTACTTTTACCGACTTTGGGATGGATAAAAAGGTTAAGCGCGGCGTTCCTGTTAAATATATCCAAACAACGGAGAACAAAAAAATTCCCGCAGTTACTATTTATGATTTAATTATGTCACAATATGGAGTTGATAGAGGTTTACCGGGAAATTATCCTACCGATTATTCAGATAAAAATGCCGCGTACACACCGGCATGGCAAGAAATTTTTACTGGGGTAGATTCGAAAACTGTTTTACAATTTGCCAGAGAGTGGGCATCTACAGCAAATGTTACCAACGGAAAATGTATGGTTATTATCGGAGCAGGGGTTAACCATTGGTATCATAATAATCTAATTTATCGCTCAGCCATTATGTCGCTAATGTTGTGCGGATGTGTAGGTAAAAATGGCGGTGGATTAAATCATTATGTAGGACAGGAAAAATTAGCACCAAGCGATTCATGGGGCACAATTGCATTTGCCAGAGATTGGGTAGATGCCGTTAGACTTCAACAAGCTCCTATATGGCATTATATTAATACATGCCAATTTCGTTACGACGGATATTTTTCAAAATATAATAAAGTGCCGGAAAATGATTTGACAAAAGGTCATACAGCCGATCTCATTTATAAAGCAGTTCGCATGGGATGGATGCCCTTTTATCCACAGTTTAATGAAAATAATATTGATCTTTGTAAAGAAGCTGTTGACAATGGAGCAAAGAATGATGACGAAATAAAAAAATATGTGTTAGATAAATTAAAATCGAAAAAACTGCAATATGCCGTAGGTGATCCGGATGCAGAGGTGAATTTTCCGCGGGTGTGGTATATTTGGCGCGGCAATGCAATCCTGGCAAGTATGAAAGGTCATGAATATGCTCTTAAGCATTATCTAGGGACTCATTCCAATGCAATTGCAAAAGATAAGGTGGATGAAAAAACTCAGGAAGTAAAATGGCATGAAATAGCTCCGGTTGGTAAAATGGATCTCGTTGTTGATCTTAATTTCAGAATGGACTCTTCTGCGCTTTATTCAGATGTTGTATTACCGGCTGCTTCTTGGTATGAAAAAGCCGATTTGAATAGTACGGATCTGCATTCTTTTATTCATCCGCTTTCTGCTGCAATTGCTCCGGTATGGGAATCAAAGACTGATTGGGATATATTTAAGAATATAGCGTTTGCAACAAGTGAAATGGCAAAAAAACATATGCCCGGCACTTATAAAGATATAGTAGCAATGCCTCTTTTGCATGATTCGCCTGATGAAATTTCTCAGCCTTCAATTAAAGATTGGTATAAAGGTGAGTGTGAGCCTATCCCTGGAAAAACTACCCATAAGTTAGTGGTAGTTGAAAGAGATTTTACACAGCTTTATCATAAATTTATTTCACTCGGTGAAAAGATAAAACAAAATGGCTTGGGCGCACACGGTAATCATTATATGTGCGAAGATTTCTATAATGAGATGTTGGAATCTGCTCATTTTCACGTCGAAAAATGGGATGGCAAAAAATACCCATCTATTAAGGAAGATGTGTGGGCTGCTGATGCTGTGTTGCATCTTTCTTCTTTAACTAATGGAGAACTGACTGTACGCGCTTATAAATTTATGGAGAAAAAAACCGGATTAATACTTTCGGATCTAGGAGAATCATCGAAAGATATAAAATTTACTTATGCTGATCTGCAAGCTCAACCAAGAAGATATAATACTTCGCCGGTGTGGTCCGGTTTGATGGCTAACGGCAGGGCATATTCAGCATATACATACAACGTTGAAAGACTAGTTCCATGGAGAACTTTAACCGGACGGCAACATTTTTATTTGGATCACGAAATGTATTTAGCATTTGGTGAGAATTTACCTACTTATAAACCTTCGCCAAAACCTGAAGTATATGGCGATCTGAGAGAAACTTTGAAAAGCGGTAATGCAAAAGCTCTTAATTGTCTTACTCCGCACGGTAAATGGCATATTCATTCTACCTATATGGATAATTTACGTATGCTTACTTTATCAAGAGGATGCGAACCATGCTGGTTAAACGAAGAGGATGCTGAAGAGTTGGAAATAAAAGATAATGATTGGGTAGAAGTTTTTAATGACCATGGTGTTTATTGTACCAGAGCCGTTGTTAGTTCAAGAATTCCGAAAGGTGTTTGTATTGTATACCATGTTCCGGAGAGAACGGTTACAATTCCAAAGTCTCAAATAAGAGGTAACAAACGTGCAGGTGGACATAATAGCTTTACCCGTACTCGTTTAAAGCCCAATTTATTAGCCGGTGGTTACGGTCAATTTACTTACCACCTTAATTATTGGGGACCTTCGGCTCCTCAACGCGATACTCACGTAGTTGTAAAGAAAATGGATAAAGTAATTTTTTAATCATTAACAAAGATAATTTTACTATGGATATTAGAGCGCAAATTTCAATGGTCTTTCATCTTGATAAATGTATCGGATGTCATACTTGTTCAGTTGCATGTAAAAATATCTGGACTGATAGGAAAGGCGCTGAATACATGTGGTGGAACAATGTAGAAACAAAACCCGGTACCGGATATCCTACTAAGTGGGAAGATCAAGATATTTATCAAGGTGGATGGACCAAAAAAAGCGGTAATGATATTTCTCTTAGAGGTGCAGGTAAACTCAGAGGATTATTAAATATTTTTCATAATCCAAACTTGCCGGTTATTGATGATTATTATGAGCCTTGGACTTACAAATATACAGACTTGATAGATTCGCCCGAAGATGATGACCAGCCAACAGCTCGACCGATTTCCTTAATTACCGGAGAACCAATTGATATAAAAGCGGGACCGAACTGGGATGATGATTTAAGCGGAACTCCTGATTATGCTCGTAACGACCCGAATCTTAAAAACTTAACTCCGGCAGAACAAGAAGCAATGTTCCAATTGGAACAGATGGCATTTTTCTATTTACCGAGAATTTGCAACCATTGTTTAAATCCGGCTTGTGTTGCTTCATGCCCTTCCGGAGCTATTTATAAAAGAGGTGAAGACGGGGTCGTGCTTATAAATCAAAAAGTTTGCCGAGCTTGGAGGATGTGTGTAACTGCTTGTCCTTATAAAAAATCTTACTTTAACTGGCATACCGGGAAATCTGAAAAATGTATTTTATGTTATCCGCGTTTGGAAGCCGGTTTGGCTCCGGCTTGCATGCATTCGTGCGTTGGTAGAATTCGTTATCTCGGTGTATTATTATACGATGCAGACCTCATTAAAGATGCTGCTTCGGCTGATGATAATCAATTAATTGATAAACAATTGAATATAATACAAGATCCTTTCGATCCTAAAATAATTAAAGCAGCTATAAAAAACGGCGTTGCCGATTCAACTATAAAAGCGGCTCAAGATTCGCCGACGTATAAATTTATTAAAATGTGGGGACTTGCACTTCCTCTTCACCCTGAATTTAGAACTCTTCCTATGTTGTTTTATGTACCGCCTCTACTTCCTGTGATGGCTTCTTTAAGTGAGTCGGATAACACCGAGCATTCCAAAAATCTGGATCCAATTGCAAAATTTTGGGATGATAAATGGCTTTACGATACAAGTACGGATGGATTATGGGGAAGAATTGATCAAGCAAGGTTCCCGCTAAAATATATGGCAAATATGTTCAGTGCAGGAGATGAAACCAAAATCAAAAACATTCTTAAAAAATTAATGGCTGTAAGAATTCATAGACGCGGTAAAACCGTTGGAGATATTAGTAAAGAAAATGTAAACGAAACTCTAAATGACACACAATTAACACCCGAAATTGCCGATGAGATTTATAGACTTACTTCACTGCCTAAGTTTGATGAAAGATTTGTAATCCCACCGGCGCACAGAGAACAAGCGATAGAGATGTTCGACAATACCGATGATGTAAAGGGTTCGACGGGATTTGGATTTAAAGAAAAACCGCTTAGAGGTTTATAAAATTAATTGATAGACTTTATCATTTTTTGAAAAGAGAAGTGTTATTATGATAACAAGTAAAAATTATGAGTCCATTGCTCAATTATTATATTATCCAAATAATCAATTTCCCGAAAAAGTTAAAAGGATACAGGCTCTTTTAGATAAAGAATATAGCGAAGCTTCAAAGTATTTAATTAAATTTACAAAATTTGTAGCAAGCGTAAAATTAACCGGAGTTCAGGAAATTTATACACGCACTTTTGATGTCCAAGCAATTACTACACTTGATATTGGTTATGTCCTTTTTGGAGATGATTATAAAAGAGGTGAACTTTTATCAAACCTTAGCCGTGAACATAAAGATGCAGGGGTTGATTGCGGAACGGAATTAGGAGATTTTTTACCGAATCTTTTAAAATTATTACCAAAGGTAAAGAATACTGAACTGAGAAATGAATTGTCAATTAAAATTATAATTCCTGCTCTCTCTAAAATTATATCCGAATTTGATGTTAAACAACTAGAAAAGAAAAGCAAAGTTTATAAAAAGCATTATAAAACTTTAATTGAAAGATCGGAAAATTATGGTGTAATTTATTTGCAACCATTACTTGCGATTCGGAATATTTTACAAGTAGATTTTAATTCCGGTACATATAAGGACGAATATAATTCATCATATACAAAATCTATATCAACAGAAATTGCTATTGACTAATAGGAAGTATTATAGCCATGGGTATATTTAATAATTTCTTTTTTATTGCTTTTCCGTATGTAGCTCTTGTTATTTTTCTGATTGGCTCGATTTATCGTTACAGAGTAACAAGATTCAAGTTTTCATCGCTTTCATCACAGTTTCTGGAAAGTGGGCAACTGTTCTGGGGTTCAGTTCCGTTTCATTGGGGCATTATTATACTTTTTTTTGGACACCTTATCGGCTTCCTGATTCCCAATTCTGTTCTTGCCTGGAATAGCGAACCTGTTAGATTGCTGATAATCGAAACAGCCGCTTTTATTTTCGGATTAAGCGCTTTTACCGGTTTAATAATTCTTTTTATCCGTAGAATTATAAACAAACGGATTGTTTCGGTTACTACTAAGATGGATTACCTCATTGAGATCCTTTTATTGATTCAAATTTTTCTAGGTTTGTGGGTAGCAACCGGTTACAGATGGGGGTCATCATGGTTTGCCGTAGTACTATCTCCATATCTAATGTCTATTTTCACATTCAATCCGCAAATAAATGCTGTTTCAAATTTACCCCTTGTAATACAGTTACATATTATTAATGGATTTTTGATAATTCTTCTTATCCCATTTACCAGGCTTGTTCATTTTTTAGTTTATCCATTAAATTACTTATGGAGATCTTATCAGAAAGTTATTTGGAATTGGTCAAGGGAAAAAGTACGTGATCCCTCAACTGTTTTGTCGATTAAAAAACCCAAAAATACTTGAAGGATAATGAAAACAAGTTTATTAAAACTAAATGGCGAATGAGAAACTATTCACGAGGCGTATCTATACAAGTCATTTCCAAGTTATTGAATTGTGGATATTAACAAAAATCAAAATCTTTTCACAATGATAATACCCTTATAAAGGAGAGTCATTAATTAAATAATATCTCATTTGTTACTTACTAATTTACTTTTCAACGAGTTATTATCTATTATGTTTTAGTTGGCGTGAACTAATAACAATAAAAGGAATCTATATAATTAATTTTTGTAAAATTTAAATAACTGAGTTATAATTATGAAACAGGAAAAATTTGGATTAAAAGGCAATCCTAATATTGGACTAATAAGTGCTACGTTTGGATTTTTTGTAGGATTTGCCGCTGTTGCATTGTTCGGTCCTACTGCGAGAAAGCTTCAAGATGTAATGGGATTTTCAGCAACTATGTTAGGTTTGCTCGTTGCCGCACCTAATTTAACAGGTTCTCTATTGCGCATTCCATTTGGTGCTTGGGTAGATAAAGTAGGGGGAAAGAAACCTCTCTCAGTGCTGCTTATTATTTCAATTGTCGGTATGATGGGATTAACTTCAATTTTATTTTTTACTTTTTTATTCAGTTTTATATTTTTCTTTTTCATCTTTTCTTTTCTTTTAATAATTCCATTACGGCCTCAATCACTTCGTTTAGTTCTATATTATATGTGCTCTCATTTATATTAACTTGGTTCTTGTAAACTTTTATGTAATTGAACGCTTCGGCCTTTGAAAATCCAAGCTCATTGATAAATTGTAATATTTGGGTTTTCTCTATTTCCATATCTATTTTCTTGTAATCAAGTTCATCTATTTTAAATTTTAATTCCAGATATTTATTTTGATATTTATCGTAAGCTGCATCAGGTCTTATAGTTGGATATAGCATGGAAATTTCAATCCCAATATTATTTCCAGTTTCTTTAAGATAATTCTTCATCATTTTGTTTGAAATATCTAAATCAGAAAGCACCTCTATTGATTGTCTGTTCTGTACAAATTTACTTATTTCAGAAGTAAGTGCAACTTTAATTACTGAAAGCTGGTCGTT
>CBFDUR010000038.1:0-9441 GCA_965613005.1 uncultured Ignavibacteriales bacterium | reverse complement strand
CGCGTTGATGGATATGCCCTTTAGCGATGGTATGACTGTTGAAACAGCACGCAAGGCGCTGATCGCAAAGATCGGCGAGAATATCAATGTTTTGCATTGAAAAGATAAAATTTGATTTAATACCGTTCTTTGATTTAGTAAGTTCTTTTTCAGTTAAACCTTCTTTTGTTATGTATTCCAATTCTCTAAATATTTCCTGTTTTAAATAGCTTAATTTTACATTGAATTTTGCCGTTACAACAATCATAAAATAACCTGCTGATTTTCCCGAAAACTGGAATGCGGTAACATCAATAGCCGCTTCTTTATCAAAGACAAGATTTTTATATAATCTGGAATTTTTAGAGCCGCTTAATATATCGGATAAAATATCGAGCTCCGCATCATCTTTTTCGTATGCGGCGGTTGAATGCCACACAAGATATAAGCGATCTAACTGAACGTTTTCTTTATGAACTATTTTTTTATTTTTCGTTAAAGACGGAATAGATATATTAGAATGAGCTGCATTATTACCGGAAGGTAGTTCTGCAAAATATTTTTCAATCAGCATTTTGACGGAGTTGTCATCAAAATCTCCGGCAACAACCATAGTGGCGTTGGAAGGTGCATAATATTTCTTAAAAAAGTTTGAGACGTCCTCCAGTGTATAACTTTTTATATCCTTCATGATGCCGATAGTGGGTGAGTTATATGGATGCTCCGGAGGGTAAAGATTTGAGAGAATTATCTCCCAAGCTAATCCATAGGGCTGGTTATCGTATCGTTCCAATCTTTCATTGCCGACAACTTCAATCTGATTATTTAATTTTTCTTGAGTAAGAGCAGGAAGCAAAAACCCCATTCTGTCGGATTCAAGCCAGAGAGCAAGTTCCGTAAAATTTCCGGGAAGCTTTTCATAATAATTTGTTCTGTCAAAATTAGTCGAACCATTTAAACTACCTCCCGCTTCCTGAATGTACTTAAAATGCATTTCTTTAGGAACATTCTTGGAGCCTTGAAACATCATGTGTTCAAATAGATGTGATAATCCGGTTTTACCTTTTCTTTCATAGGAAGAACCGACTTTGTACCAGATATTTACAGCAACAATAGGGATGTTGTTATTTTTATGAAGGATTACTTCCAATCCGTTTTTTAGCTCATACTTTTCGTAATCAAGATTTAATAAATCCATGAGTCTCCTTTAAAAAGGTATTTTCCTTGTGAAAAGACTTTGATATTTGTAAATATTTATAAATCTAAAACTTAAAAATGACTTTTTTAAATATGTCTCTACAATATTAAAAATCATTTACTTATTTGAATATTAAAAAGTGAAGTATATAAACAAACACCGGTCAAATTACACAAAAATTCATCTCATATTTTAATGAAGCAACAATAAAATTCGATCCGGCCGGATTGAACCGAGTAATCTGAATAGATCAGAAAAAGGGATATTCCTGTTCCAAGAAAAGAGAGTAATAAAAGCCTCGCCTTCAATGTTATTCTGCGGCACAAACCCCCAAAAACGACCATCGAGACTATTATCCCGGTTATCGCCCATCATAAAGTAATAATTTTCTTTAAAGGTATAAGAAGTTACCGGCTTCCCTTCAATTGTAACTACCCCATTGCGAACTGCCACCACTCTTTTACCGAATTCTCTGTCAATTATAATAGCCCATTGTTCAACATTATTCTTATCTAAATGAATAGTATAACCTTTTTTAGGAACTATCAATGGGCCATAATTATCTTCATTCCAAGGTATACCTTTTGGGAAAATTCTTGGATTGACATATCCGCGTGGTTCAGGGAATGCATTTAAGTATTTTATATGTACCGGGATTTTCATTTGTTTATGATTCACAAAAACTACCTTATCGATTATTTGAATTGTATCGCCAGGTGTACCGATACACCTTTTAACGTAGTTAACACCCCGTTTTTTTGCAAATATTCTATCTTGCATCCCTGGAAATTCAAAGACAACAATATCGCCTCTACGAGGTTCACGTAGTGCGGGAAGTCTGAAATGTGGAATTGCAATTTGTGTAAGTGGAATGTATCTCGGCGATTCCGAACCGTAAATGAATTTATTTACAAGAACAAAGTCTCCCACTTCAATTGTATTTTCCATTGAGCCGGTTGGTATTCGCAGTTCTTATTTTGGGTGATACGAATAGCTGTCTTGCTGCAATACCGGCAAAAAGCAGTGACTCGATAAATTCTTTTACCTTTTCTTTCAACGTTTTTGGCCGTTTTTCTTCTTCTTTAGATTTTATACCGATAAATTTTTTAAAACTTTCTTTAAATGACAATCTCTTACTCCATTTTGAGTTTAACTTTAATTTGTAATCTATTCCGTACTAGTTTTCACTGCTTTTAGTTTCTCTTTTAACATTTTGTTAACAACTTTCGGATTGGCTTTTCCTTTCGTTGCTTTCATTACCTGTCCAACGAAAAATCCGAACACCTTATCCTTTCCGGATAAATACTGCTTTACTTCGCTAGTGCTTTTATTTAAGATTGAATCCACTATTTTTTCAATTTCTCCATAATCCGTTATTTGAATTAAATTTTTTTCTTTTACGATGCAGGACGGATTTTCGTTTTCTTTGAGCATTATCGGGAAAACTTCTTTAGCAATTTTACCGCTGATAGTACCGTCTTTAATTAAATTTATTAATTCGCCTAGATTTTCAGGAGATATTGGGAAACCGGTAATATTAATTTTTCCTTCATTAATAACTTTTAGTACATCAGTCATAATCCAATTGCTTGCAGCTTTATAATCATCCGTTACACCGATTACTTTTTCATAGTAATCGGCAACGTCTTTAGACTGAGTTAAGACTTCCGTGTCATATTTAGGCAGATTATATTTATTGATTAGTCTTTTTTTTCTCACATCGGGAAGTTCAGGCATTTTTTCGGAAATTTCTTTTTTCCATTGCTCACTTACTATAACCGGCATCAAATCCGGTTCAGGGAAATAACGATAATCATGAGCTTCTTCTTTACTGCGCATCGGAAAGGCTTCGTTCAAATCTGCATTCCAAAGAAGCGTTTGCTGAATAATTTCGCCGCCGTCTTCAAGTATATCAATCTGCCTTTCGATTTCAAAATTTATTGCTTTTTCCACGTTACGGAAGGAGTTCATATTTTTCACTTCGGCTTTAGTTCCGAATTGTTTGGAATCTTTTAATCGCACCGAAATATTAGCATCACACCTAAGCGAACCTTCTTCCATATTTCCGTCACAAATACCTAAGTATTGAACAATTTGTTTAATTTTTATTAAATAAAGATAAGCCTCGGTAGCAGTATTCATATCGGGCTCGCTTACAATCTCAATTAATGGTACACCGCATCTGTTCACATCAACCAAAGTATCAAAACCTTGATCATGAATTAATTTACCCGCATCTTCTTCCATGTGAATCCGGGTAATGTTAATTTTTTTAAAAGAATTGTTTTCAAAAAAAATTACAATATAACCGTCTTCACAAATCGGTTCTTCATATTGCGAAATTTGATATCCTTTTGGAAGATCAGGGTAAAAGTAGTTTTTCCTTGCGAATACCGAGCGTTCGTTAATCCTGCAATTAGTTGCTAATCCCATTTTTACTGTGTATTCAACTACTTTATGATTTAGAACAGGAAGTACTCCCGGGTGTCCTAAACAAACAGGACAAACATTTGTATTGGGTGCATTCCCAAATTTTGTCGAACAGCCACAAAATATTTTAGAACCGGTTGATAATTGTGTATGAACTTCCAAACCGATTACCGCTTCGTATTTATCGTTCATTTCCTATAGTGTAGATTTTTAAAGATTAAATATATAAAAGAAATAATACATAGCGAAAGTCTAAATGAACTGGCTAAATAATTCCGGAACTTATTTAGTAAATTGATTAGCTGTTAAACCTTGTGTATTTTAAATATATGGATTCAAAAAAATATAATAATATTAAGTTGGAAATTAGCATCGGGAAAGGAATTGCAGGCTTTATATTAGTACTGCTATTCGTTTCCACCGGTTATAGTTTGATCCTTGAAAAATACCTAAGCAATTTTCTCCCAAATCAATACTTACTTTTTTTAGCTTTTTCATTTGTTATCGGTCTAGCCGGTATGATCATTTTTTCCCCTGTTAATTACTATACCGATTATCATCTGGAACATAAATACCTGCTTTCGAATCAGACTTTTTTGAAATGGATTTGGGAGGGATTAAAAGGTCTTCTTGTTTCTTTGGCAATTGGAATTCCGGTATTACTTTTATTTTTTTATATACTTAATAAATTTGGAAATATATGGTGGCTACCGTTTGCAATAGCTTTATTCCTTATTTCTGTAATATTGGCAAGAATAATTCCGGTACTTATTCTTCCTTTATTTTATAAAGTAATACCTTTGGATAATGAAGACTTAAAAAATAAGATTGATATCTTAGCGAAAAATGCAGGGATAAATGTGGAGAATGTTTTCAAATTTAATATGAGCAAGAATACAAAGAAAGCAAATGCAGCTTTTACAGGACTCGGGAAAGCCAAAAGAATTTTACTTAGTGATACTTTGCTGGAAAAATATTCCGATGATGAAATAGAAACAGTAATTGCTCATGAATTGGGGCATTACAAAAAGAAACATATAATGAAGAACATTCTTATTAATACAGTTTCAAGCTTTCTCATACTTTTTTTAATTTCGTATCTCTATCAAATTTCCTTAAAATGGTTTGGATTTGAATCAATTACGGAAATAGCTGCATTACCGCTTTTAGCTCTTTGGGGGATGGTTATTGGATTTATTGAAATGCCGTTGTCAAATATTATCTCCAGACGGTTTGAATATCAAGCGGATGAATATGCTGTACAGGCTACGGGTAAAAAGGAGGCTTTCATCTCGACACTTGAAAAGTTAACCGAACAAAACCTAGGTGATAAAGAACCCCATCCATTTGTAGAATGGTTTTTTTACAGTCATCCATCCATAAAAAAACGAGTTAATGCGGTCAATAATTATCATTACGCTGATGAAAAATCATTAAATTCGGAAACTAATTCAAATGGAGCTTTAAATAATCAGTCTAATACAGATAAAAAACTAAATTTGGAGGATAATTAGTGCTGTCCTATCTTAAGTTGGTTTTACTAACTATTTATGTGATAATTATATCCATATTTGCACTAATATTTTCACTTATTGACAGGAGCTTTTACCTTTATTTCAAGTTGACAAAGGTTTTTTCAAAAGGGATACTATTAATCAGCTTTGTGAAATTAGAGATAACAGGTCTAGAAAATTTTGATAAAAACAGTGTTTATGTTTTTGTATCGAACCACATCAGCCAGTTTGATATTCCCGCACTGCAATATGGAATTCCAAATAAACTCAGCATAGTTTTTAAGAAAGAGCTTGCTAAGATTCCGCTATTTGGTTGGCAGCTTTCATTAGGCCCATATATAGTTATTGATCGGAAAAATATCGGAAGTGCTCTAAAAAGTATTCAGTATGCCAAGAAATTTATGCCGGAAAAACATGTTTCGCTCCTGCTGTTTGCCGAAGGCACGAGAAGTAAAACAGGCGAAGTACAACCTTTTAAACGCGGTGCATTCTATCTAGCTTCTCGTGTCGGTTATCCTATTGTACCTGTTTCGGTAAGCGGTTCCGATAAGATAATGCCAAAAAAAAGAATTAAAATCAAAGGCGGCACAATTTACATCAGTTTCGGAGAACCGATTAATACTGTTAATGTGAATTCCCGAAAAGATGAATTGGAATTGATGGAAAACGTCAGACAAATTGTTATCAAAAATTTGAAGAAAGGAAATTAAACTATGCCGGTAACTACAAATGATGTAGAATATATAGCCGAACTTGCCAGATTAAAGTTCAACCGGGATGAGATTCAGGACTTTACCAAACAGTTAAATCAAATTCTTGAATACATAGAAAAATTAAACGAGTTGAATACTGAAAATATTGAACCTCTTTCACATCCTAGTGAAGGCAGTAATGTATTCAGAGAAGATATAGTTAAAGAATCTATAAAAAGAGAAGATGCTTTGCGTAATGCTCCTGATAAGGATGAAGAATATTTTAAAGTTCCTAAAGTAATCGAGAGGGATTAGTTAATCCTTCTACATTGAATAGTAATATCAAAAATGTTGGAGTTTATGATTTATAATTGTAATTGGGGGAAAAGTAAAGTATGATTGTTGGAATAATTCCGGCGCGTTTTGCATCAACAAGACTGATGGGTAAACCTTTGGCAAATATTGGAGGTAAGCCTATGATCCGGCATACTTACGAAAGTGTATTAAATTCCAAGCTACTCGATAAAGTTATTATTGCGGTAGATGACGAGAAAGTGAAACAAGTAGTTAATAGCTTCGGTGCCGAGGCGGTTTTAACTTCAAAAAAAATAGCAACCGGTTCAGATAGGATTGCCAAAGTTGCAATGAATTATCCTTCGGCTAATATTATTGTTAATATTCAGGGAGATGAGCCTTTTATTAACAGTGAAATGATCGATCAGGCAATTGAGCCTTTATTATTCGATCCTTCCGTTAAGGTTTCTACATTAGCTAAAAAAATTGAAAATGTTGAAGAATTTAGGTCCCCCTCGGTAACTAAGGTTGTTTTTGATTATCAAAATTTTGCATTATATTTTTCAAGATCGCCCATTCCTTTTGTAAGAGATGCCAAAAATGATTACGAACGGATAAATAAAGCAGATATTTATAAGCATATAGGACTTTATGTATATAGAAGAGAGGACCTTTTGTATTTTACTTCGCTGTTACAAACAGACCTGGAAAGGATAGAAAAGCTCGAACAGCTTCGTATACTAGAAAACGGTTTTAAAATTAAAATCGTTATTACGGAATTTGAAAGCCTTGCCGTGGATACACAAGAGGATTTGGAAAGAGCCAGATTATATTATTCAAGATATATTCAAAATAAAAGATCATGAGAATACCAAAGAAATTAAAAATTGCCAATGTGCCTACCCCTCTTAAAATCATTTCTTTTGAAGGTAAAAAATTTTTAATAAAAAGAGATGACTTGACAGGTGTTGAGCTTTCGGGTAATAAAGTTAGAAAGTTGGAATATTTAATGTATCAGGCACAGAAGGAGAGGACTGATATTATTTTTACCGAAGGCGGAGAACAGTCAAATCATGCCAGGGCAACCGTAATAGCCGCCGGAAAGTTTGGAATAAAAGCGAAATTATTTCTCTGGGGAAAAGATTCAAAACGACCGGATGGAAATTTATTTATCGATAAATTTTTAGGCGCTGATATAATTTATCTTAATAAAAAAGAATACACAAAAGTTAATGAGATAATGTTTGATGAAAAGAAAAGACTTGAAAAAAAAGGTTTGAAAGTATATGTAATTCCCGGCGGAGGTTCTACTACACTCGGAATTTGGGGTTATATCGATTTTATGCAAGAGTTGAGTAAACAATATGATCTGGCAAAAATTAGAGGAATTTTAACTGCATGCGGTTCAGGCGGTACTGCAGCGGGGCTGTTAACCGGGGCTTCCCTGTTGAATCTGAATTTAAAAGTATATGCTGTAAATGTCCTCCATTCCAAAGAGGAGATGATAAGCAAAATATTGAATCTTGCCGAAGGTTGTAATCTGCAATACCAACTTGGTTGCCAAATACAAAGGGATAATTTACGCATTTTAGAAGGGTATTCGGAAGAAGGATATAAAAATATTAGTCAAGATAAGTTAACTTTGATTAAAAAATTTGCAAATTCATCGGGAATTATTCTTGATCCTGCTTATACAGGGAAAGCTTTCAAAGCTTACTATGATAACTTCCTACTGAAAAATTTGGGCATGAAATGTATTTTTATTCATACAGGCGGTTTATTCGGTGTGTTTGCAAAAAAAGATAAATATTTGTCTGTTTGAAATTGAGTTTGTGAATTTTCGAAGTACAAAACTTTATTGCGATATCATATTTACTAAAACTTCCGTTATTCTTTTATCAATTAAATAATAGAACTTTATGTATAATTTGTTAATTATAAGCAGACTTTATCGGCGGTGATTTATTTATGATTTTATTTATCAATAACTTGAATTTTTATAATAGTCATGCATGTATTTTCGTGTCAACTTAAAAATTAAAACTATTTTCGATTATGAATTGTATCTTTTGTGATATAATAGCCCGAAAAGCTTATGCCGAAATATTATTTGAGACAAATGAAATAATATCGTTTCTTGATATTCGTCCGGTTAACTATGGTCATACCCTGATAATTCCAAAATATCACTATCAAAATTTTTTAGATGTGCCGAAAGCCGAATTGGAAAAATTAATTGTCACGACACAGTTTCTCACTGATGCTCTTTTTGAAAGTTTAGAACCCGATGGTTTTAATATCTTTGCTAATAACGGAACAGCGGCGGGTCAAACGGTTTTTCATTTCCATTTTCATGTAATTCCACGCTTCGATGATGATGATTTTAAATTCAGGTTAAATCTTAAAACTTATAGTAATAATACTATGAAAAATTATGCCGATAAAATTCGCCTGGTAATTTCAAAAAGTAAGAGGTTAAAAAATGAGTTATGAAAAAATAAGAGTCTTAATAGCAAAAGCCGGGTTAGACGGTCATGACAGAGGCGCGAAAGTAATTGCAGCCGCTCTACGAGATGCCGGAATGGAAGTTATTTATACGGGGTTGCGTCAAACTCCTGAAATGATAGTTGAAGCGGCTATCCAAGAGGATGTTGACGTAATCGGGATAAGTATTTTATCCGGCGCTCATATGACTGTTTTCCCTAAGGTACTCGAGTTAATGAAAGAAAAAGGCCTCAACGATGTACTACTGACGGGCGGTGGTATAATTCCGGAGGGAGACTTAAATGAATTAAAAAAAATGGGTGTGGGAGAATTATTTACACCCGGTGCACTAACCACTGTAATTGCCGATTATATTAGGAAATGGAGGAAAGAGAATCCTAAAAAAGCAGTCTAATAAATGAGTTTAAAAATTAGTTTTTATTCCTTTAACTTTTTTGTCCGGTTAAAGTATATATTTTTATGTTAAAAGGATTTTAACGAATCTGATATTTTAAATAGTTATCGTCCTTTCAATTTTTTTAAAATTTTCTCTTTTACTTTTAATTTATGAATTTACTCTAAAAACCAGGATACTCATAATGTTGTTCCAATGGAATTCGGAATTTGTTACATATCCGGTGTTCTTTTTAATCCATTCCTAATTTACATAAGAACAACGCCTAACGGGAATGAATTTTTTGAACTATGCTCATCTGTTTTTACTTTTGAGTATCAAATGTTTACAGATTATTCTCAAAATGAGATATTTTATAGCCTAAAATTTGTAAAGAATAACATTAGAGTTTCTGCAAAATAAGACATTTGAACGATTTGTCATTTCGACCGAAGG
>CBFDUR010000037.1:0-9472 GCA_965613005.1 uncultured Ignavibacteriales bacterium | reverse complement strand
ACGGTTGTTGCCCCGGCATTTATAGCGGCTTCAATAACTTCAGCAAGGTATGTTAGGTCGGTGCGTCCGGCATCTTCTGCAGAAAACTCTACATCATCGGTAAATGTTTTTGCATAGGTAACGGCATTTTGAGCCATTTTTAAGATTGTCTTTCGCTTTTCGGAAAGTGTTTTTCCATATCTTGCATTTTCGAATTTCCCGGTAATATGAATATCGGAAGTTCCGATAAATGTATGAATCCTGAATTTATCAGCATTCTTTAATGCATTGAAGGCTGTTTCTATATCGATTTCCTTTGCTCTCGCAAGTCCGGTTATTACCGAATTATGAATTTCATCGGAAATTCGTTGTACAGCTTCAAATTGGGCATGGGATGAGACAGGAAATCCTGCTTCAATTATATCAATACGCAACTTTTCAAGCTGCTTGGCAATTTCCAATTTTTCAAAAACATTTAAGGACGCCCCCGGAGATTGTTCACCGTCCCTTAAGGTTGTGTCAAATATTAATATTCTATTATTCACTTTAATACCTCTTATAAAATACGTTTTAAGTTGTTTTCCAATCTATATGATTTTTTTAATTAGAGCGTAAATACACCCAAAGCTTGTTCATCATAAATTTGATTAAAATTCTCAATTACCGCCTCAGTCATCTTCTTAGTTGAAACTAGGACAGAACCGGGGAAAAAGATATCCGCTGTACGGTATCCCTGTTCCAAAGTCTTATTTATTGCAGCATCAATTACTTCGGCTAGTTTGTACATTTGAAAAGAATAATTGAACATCATAGCGACAGAAGAAATTGTTGCAAGCGGATTAGCTTTACCCATACCGGCAATATCTGGGGCACTGCCGTGGACAGGTTCATATAACGAATATTTTTTACCGAGACTTGCAGAGGGAAGCATACCAAGACTTCCGGTGATCATTGCAGCAATATCACTTAAAATATCACCGAACATATTTTGAGTTAAAAGTACATCAAATTGTTTCGGGTTTCTTACAATTTGCATGGCGGCATTATCCACGTACATATCATTTAGGGTAATATCAGGGTAATTTTCGTGTACTTCATGAACCACTTTTCTCCAGAATTGGGAACAGTCGAGAACATTGGCTTTATCAACCGAAGTAACTCTTTTTCCGCGTTTCGAAGCAAATTCAAAAGCAAATTTTGCAATTCGTTCAACCTCTTCGCGAGTATAGATCATTGTATTCCAACCTTTTTCACTATTGTAACCTCGGGGTTCTCCGAAATATACATCTCCCGTTAATTCACGTAATATAATAAAATCAGTTCCATCTATAACTTCTTGTTTCAAAGTTGAAGCAGAGATAAGAGATTTATAAACTTTAGCCGGCCTGATATTCGTGTACAATCCAAGTGCTTTTCTTAATTTTAATAATGCAGCTTCCGGTTTTTTATTGTGCGGTAGTCCTTCCCATTGAGGTCCGCCAACTGCACCCAAAAGGACTGCATCGGAATCATAGCAGGCGATTAATGTTTCGTCGGTAAGGGGAGTTCCATATTTATCATACGAACATCCTCCAACCAAGTGTGAATCAAAGGAGATTGTAACATTAAATTTTTCCGCAACAACTTTCATAACGGAGACTGCAGAATCGACAACTTCCGGTCCTATTCCGTCACCGGGGAGTATGGCTATTTTTAAATTCATACACCCACATCTTCCTTTTTATTTTTTTTAAATAACCAACTCATCATTTTTCTAAGATTAGCTCCAACTTTTTCAATTGGATGCTCTGCATTTTCTTTTCTTAATTTTTCCATTAGATGCTGACCTGAATTATATTCATCAAGCCATTCCTTAGCGAATTGTCCGGATTGAATTTCAGCAAGTATTGTTTTCATTTCATTTTTAGTCTCTTGAGTTATTAAACGTTTGCCGCGTGTCATTCCACCGTATTCGGCAGTATCACTAACGGAATAATTCATTCTAGTAAGTCCGCCTTCATAATAAAGATCAACAATCAATTTCATTTCATGCATACATTCAAAATATGCCAACTCCGGCGGATAACCTGCATTAATTAGAGTTTCGAATCCGGCCTTTATCAATTCAGCCGAACCACCGCAAAGAACTGCTTGCTCACCAAACAAATCCGTTTCAGTTTCATCTTTAAAATTAGTTTCTATCACTCCGGCTCTAGTTCCGCCTATTCCTTTAGCCCATGCCAATGCCAAGTCTTTTGTTTTACCGCTTGGGTCTTGATGTATTGCAATCAAGCACGGGACACCTGATCCTTCAATATAAGTACGCCTTACAAGATGACCCGGGCTTTTAGGAGCAATCATCATCACATTTATATTTTCCGGAGGAGCAATTTGTTTATAATGTATATTAAAGCCATGGGCAAAAGCAAGGGTATTTCCAGCTTGCAAATTTGGAGCTATATCTTTATCATAAACTGCTTTTTGATTTTGATCGGGAAGCAGAACCATTATAACATCTGCCCATGCTACAGCTTCAGGAATAGTTTTAACTGTCAATCCCGCAGCTTCTGCCTTAGCCCAACTAGAGCTTTCGGAACGAAGCCCTACGCAAACATTACATCCGCTTTCTTTAAGATTTAGTGCATGTGCATGTCCTTGACTTCCGAAACCAAGGACAGCAATATTTTTGTTCAATAGATCATCTAATGATGCATCATTATCATAATAAACTTTCATTGACTCACCTCTTATAATTTATGTTAATAGGATTTCTTTTTTATCAAATTTATCGTGTTTTAATTGTTCACCCCTTTTGAGCGCAACTGTACCTGAACGTGCCATTTCTTTTATTCCGTACGGTTCAAGTACATTTACTACTGCATCTATTTTGTCCGGAGGACCTGTAATTCCAAGTGTTAATGTCTTATTATTTATATCAACAATATTTCCTCTGAAGATTTCACAAATATTTGTAATCTCCATACGATTACCTTTCTGATAATAAACCGTTATAAGCGCCAGTTCTCTCTCAACCCGGTATTGGCCGGTGAGATCGATAACTTTTATAGTATCAATCAAACGATTTAATTGTTTAACTACCTGTTCAATTATTCTATCGTCGCCTGCTGTAACGATAGTCATCCTTGAAACCTCCGGCGTTTCTGTTTCACCGATTGAAATACTGTGGATATTAAATCCTTTACCGCTAAACATGGTAGCTACACGATTAAAAGCGCCGAAATGATTTTCAACAAGAACAGATATTGTGTGTTTTTTTGTAATCATACCATCTCCTTTGGATCAAGACGTCTTGTCATTATCTCTTTAACTGTTGCGCCGGAAGGGATGATGGGAAATACCATATCTTCTTTAACAATCTTGAATTCAATCAAAATAGGACCGTCATTATAGTTAAAAGTTTCATCGAGAATATCATCAACTGCAAGAGGACTATCTACGGAGAAAGATTTAAGTCCAAGAGCTTCGCCTACTTTCTTAAAATCAGGATTGCTTTCGGAAAGATCTGTAAAACTAAATTTTTCAGCATGAAATAATTCTTGCCATTGTCTCACCATACCGAGAAAGCTGTTATTTAAGATGATAAATTTTATAGGTAACTTATAATAAGCTGCGGTAATTAATTCTTGCATATTCATCTGGAACCCTCCGTCACCGCTAATAGATACCACAGGTCTATCTTTAATAGCGAAAGCAGCGCCAATAGCGGCAGGAACGGAAAAGCCCATCGTACCCAAACCGCCGCTGGTTAGATGAGAACGCGGATTATTAAATTTATAATATTGAGCAACCCACATTTGATGTTGGCCTACATCCGTTACAATCACAGCTTCGCCTTTGGTCTTTTCGGAAATTTTTTCAATTATATATTGTGCCCTTAACTTACCATCATCGGTTTCATAACTAAGGGGATATTCTTTCCTCCATGCATTTATTTGATCCCACCAATCGTTAATCGGTAAAGGTTCGTTCATTTCGGATGCTAATTCCGCCAATACGTGTTTTACATCTCCAACGATGGGTAGATCAACAATAACATTTTTATCAATACAAGTAGGATCAATATCCACATGAATTTTGTAAGCATTCGGTGCAAAAGCTTCTATTTTCCCGGTAACTCTATCATCGAATCTAGCGCCTAATGAAACTAATACATCGCAATTATCAACTGCTTGACTAGCCCAATATGTACCGTGCATTCCGAGCATTCCTAATGATTGAGAATCGGTCATTGGAAAGGCACCTAGTCCTTGTAACGTCATAGTAACCGGTAAATTATTTTCTTTTGCGAACAACCTTAACTCACGGAAACCACCTGACATAATGACACCGCCACCCACATATAACAGAGGCTTTCTTGCTTTCTTTATGATATTGGCGGCTTTCTTAATTTGATTTTGGTGTCCTATAAAATTCGGTTTATAACCGCGCAATTCAATCTTGTCCGAATATTCAAATTCACAAACTGAATTAATAATATCTTTAGGTAAATCTACCAAAACCGGACCCGGTCTGCCGGTAGATGCTATATAAAAAGCCTTCTTAATAGTAGAAGCCAATTCAGCTACATCTCTAACTAAGAAATTATGTTTTGTGATTGGTCTTGTAATACCGACAATATCCGCTTCTTGAAAAGCATCGTTTCCGATTAAAGCAGAGGGAACCTGACCGGTAAAAACAACAATTGGGACAGAATCCATATATGCATCTGCAATCCCGGTTACTGTATTAGTAGCGCCTGGACCCGAGGTAACCAACACAACTCCAACCTTCCCCGTAGCCTTTGCATAACCTTCCGCCATGTGTGTTGCTCCTTGTTCATGCCTCACTAATACATGTTTTAAATAATCAACATCATATAACTTTTCGTACAGTTTCAAAACAGCTCCGCCGGGGTAACCGAAAATAATTTTAACTTTTTCATGTTTTAAGCTTTCAAAAAATATATCCGCCCCCGATAACATCTGCTTAGAGGTTCTCATTCTATGACCCTTTCGTATATTTTTTTATTTTAACTAAAAATTATTATTGCTTCGAATATTTCTAAATTTGCTTAATGTAAATTCAATTTTTGTTGAATTCCTCAACTGAAATATTATATTATTAATCATACTCATTTTTGCACCTAATATTAAGATAATTACAACAGTTTATAATGGTAAATAACTTAAAATCAGATGCTGATAATTATTAGCCACCATAGATTTCTAATAATCATATAATAAATGCGTAATATTTTAATAAACCGGCTGAAGCGTTCGATGAGATGTTGTACTAAAGTCACAACACTTTTGGTGAGGATGGATTGCACTACATTACTTCTTTTGAAAGCAAAATTATAGCCGTTATTTTGATGATTAAATCTCACTAAAGCCTCAAAAATTAACAATTATTTAACCTTCAAATATAATCACTGGGATTTTGGTCAATCTCAAATTTTATTTTAATTTTTTGTTAATTTTTGATTTTGGGATTGACCTTAATTATTAGTCTAAAATGATAATGTTTAGAGTTAGACCACTAATTAGAGTAATCCCTATTATGATAGTATTTAAAGAAAGAATTCCTAACGATACATACACAACAGAACCCATGTCGGTAATATATTCACCGGCTTTCAATGTTAAGGTTATATTTTTTATTGTTCTGTTCATGATTACCATTTAGTTAAATTCTATGGTTGTGAATATAAACCATGTATTTTCATTTGTCAAGTCTTTTCTCGATGTTGTCAATTAATATTGTATCTAGTATTAGATAGAACACATTCATTTTACCTTCAGTTGAATATTTAATTTTTTATATGCATTCAATTTGCAAAGTTTGAAATTACTTATTGTCATCAGCTATTTAACGGTATTATAATTATTATTCTTATTCTTAGAAATGAAAGGATGCCCGTATATTTTGATGTGACAATCTCCATTTTCAAAATAACCCTCTATTATATAATCAAACTCTTTTATATTTTCGATTATCATTTACAAAAGTGCAAGTTTCACAGGAATGACTTCTAAAGCAGAAAAACTAATATATTCCTTGCTTTAATCTTGCTGAAACTTTGCTGCAAGTTCAGCAATTAAATTACAATATCATGTTTTTTTTGCTTTAAAAAATTTAAAAATAGAAAATAATAAATTATCATCATTCATTAGTTCAAAACCTGATTTTTTAATGTTGTTTCCGGTATCACGATTGATATTGGCGCCGCTTTTTTTCAAAACTAATGGATTAAGCTTGTTAAATAATTTTCTAAGCAACCGGCTTTGAGGAAGAACATGTTCCAACATTATAAGTTCGCCGTTTAGTTTTAATACTCTTCTGATTTCATTTAATCCATGTAACGGCTCAGGGACTGAGCAGAACACATAAGTTGAAATCACAATATCAAAGCTTTCATCCCGAAAAGGAAGGTTTTGAGCATCTGATTGTACAAGTTTAATATTCTTTTTTACAGCCAACTCCTTGGCATGTTTCAACATACCTTCACTTAAATCTACAGCGACACCGTTTTTTACTCGCGGATAGTAAGGTAAATTTTTCCCGGTACCAATTCCAACCTCCAAGACATTTCCATCTTTTATTTGTTTAAATAAATTTCTTCTCCATCTTTTAAAGAATAAAAACTCCACCGGCAATTCACTAAAGTCATAAAACTTGGAATTTTTATTATACGTTAACCTTGTGATTCTAGTTTTGGTTTTTACATCGGAGATATAAGATTTTTTCATTTGTGCTATTTATTAGTTATTCAAATTAAAGTTTTCTTTTTTTCCTCAAATTCTTCTTTAGAGATTTCTCCATTTGCAAACCTCTTCTTTAATATATCAATTGCAGATTCTTGTTCCATCGAATGATGATTCGAATTCGGCACGTATCTCATAATCAAATAAATCGCCAGCACAATTATTATTAAGCCTAATCCGCCAAATCCCATCATAATAATGTTCCTTCTTTAATTTTGTTAAAAGTTTTATTTAAAAATTTTTTCATATTTATTTCTTTCGGTTGAAATAAACTAATTAGACCTTAGCTCTAAAGTGCAACTTAGTTTTTTTACCATTCCGAGCGTTCAGAAAATGAGAAAAGCCTTTCGTTTTTAGGTAAAATCGAGAATTAAAAAACAAAGTTTTTTCTCCTCATTCTTCAGAATAGCTATTTTGCGTTTTAGGGTTAATATCATGTTCATTATCTTTGATAAATCTTTCCGATTCATTTTCAAATGTTATACGGCATAGAGTTGTACAGAAATAATAGGTTCTGCCCTTATAGTCAAGTTTATCACTTGCTTCTTCATTTGATATTTTCATACCGCATACAGGGTCGACAAACATTGCAATTCCTTTCTATATTAATTATTAAAATTAAGATGACGGCGTTTATATTTCTTTTAAAAATTAATTCAAACAGAATGATTATGGAAATAATGAAAGTTTAAATTGCCGATCATTTTTCTTTTCATTCGTATTATTAGTTTTTGAGTTAATATAATCATTATTAACATCAGCAGGATTCAAATATTTATCAGGATTCTCCAAAAAAATTTTTACACAATTTTCAGAGAATAATTCATAATCATGTCCACGGCTGTATATTTTATATTTTGAATTATAAACTTTCTTTTTACAAACTATACAAATTTTCATTATAAATGACACCTGAATTATTATTCAACTATAATTTTACCCCTTAACATACCCATACCGCATTGAAAACCGTATTCACCGGGTTTATCAATTTTCAGATCTACGGATATAGTTTCAAAGGGCGTTAAAGTTGCTTTTTTATTAAAATCCGAGAATATCACTTCCTCTGAACAAGAAGCTGTTTCTTCTCTATGGAAATTTAGTCGTATTGGCTTACCCGCTTCAAAAACAAGAATATCAGGAGTGTATCCTCCTTTAACTTTTATAAAAGCTTCTTGAACTCCGGTAGATGAAGCTTGAACCTTAGTGCTTTTCTTTTCTGAGAACCAAAAATACCATGCAACTAAACCGGAAAAGATAAGTCCTAATATTGTTACTATTATTTGCTCAATTGTCATTGTTTGATCTCCTCAATTACTAATGATTACATTCAAGTAGAAATTAAATAATAATCATTTCTTTTACATCTAAAAAAATAATTTTTTGTCTTTTGAATATTATATTCAGAAATTTGATAACTTATTTTATTCCATCCTCTAAATAATGAAACTTGTAAAATGCATATTTGATATAAAATTGACATCAGAATCCTGAATTTTAAAGTTTAGGTTTAAATTTTCTTAGCCGGTTAGCATTAGTTACAACGGTAACAGAGCTGAATGCCATAGCAGCACCGGCAATTATAGGCGAAAGCAGAATACCGAAAAACGGATATAACAAACCTGCAGCGATGGGAATTCCGATCCCGTTGTAAAAAAATGCACCGAATAAATTTTGTCTTATATTTTTCATTGTTACTTTGGAAAGCTGAATCGCAAGCACTACGCCTTTCAAGCTGCCTTTAATCAATGTGATGTCCGATGCCTCAATTGCAACATCTGTCCCGGTTCCAATAGCCAGGCCTATATCCGCTTGAGCTAACGCCGGCGCATCATTTAGTCCATCGCCAACCATTGCAACTTTCTTTCCTTCATTTTGGAGTTTCTGAACATTGAATGCTTTATCTACAGGCAGAACTTCTGCAAAAACTCTTTTCACGCCAACCTGCTTTGCAATTGCATGTGCAGTTATAGAATTGTCCCCGGTAATCATAACAACTTCCAAACCTAATTTTTTTAACTTGGCAATTGCCTCTTTGGAATCGGGCTTCACAGTGTCTGCAACTGCAACAATACCGGCAGCTTTTCCATCAATTGCAACAAACATGGGTGTCTTTCCTTCATTGGCTAATTCTTTACTGATCTCTTCGAGATTGTCTAATTCTATAGAATATTTTTTCATCATCTTAAGATTACCCAGTAAAACTTTTTTCTTTTCTACCATTGCAACAACGCCATAACCCGGTATTGCATTGAATTCCTTCGGATCAAAAAGTTCTATTGCTCTTTTTTCAGCGCCTTTAATTATCGCTTCTCCCAAAGGATGTTCAGATGCTTTTTCGACACTAGCGCTAAGAGATAAAATGTCATCTTTCAAAAAACCATTCGTAGTAATTATATCGGTCAATGAAGGCTTACCTTCTGTTATAGTGCCGGTTTTATCAAGTACAATAGTATCTATTTTTTGAGCAGTTTCCAAAGCATTACCGCTTCGAATCAGAATCCCATTTTCAGCACCTTTCCCAACACCAACCATCAATGATATTGGTGTAGCAATTCCAAGTGCACAAGGACAGGCTATCACAAGCACAGTTACAAAAACTATTAAAGCATAAATAAGATTAGGCTGCGGACCAAAGTCGAACCAGCCGATAAAGGCAAAAATAGCTATTATTATAACAACAGGGGCAAAGTATCCGGCAACTTTATCTACAATTTTTTGTATCGGCGCCTTTCAACTTTGTGCTTGTT
>CBFDUR010000036.1:0-9579 GCA_965613005.1 uncultured Ignavibacteriales bacterium | reverse complement strand
TGAGCCATCAAATCAGCAACTTTTCCGGCTATTTCAATGCTGGCGGCAGCATCCAATAATAAAGCTCTTGTTCTACGAGCCAAAAAATCTTCTACAGTTCTCGCCATTTCGTTCTGAACTGCCCAGACAATTTCCGCTTTGATATATGGTAATGCAGGGTGCAATTTTTCACTTAATACAGGATTTTCATCGGGTAAAGTTTTTTGAATTTGATTTGTATCGGATCCATAATAATACAGAGGATCTTCAAAATCCGTATTTTCAATAAATCCATGGATAGGAAGATGCTTGGTAATGCACTCTCTTTCTTCGAGTCCGCCGACCAGAATTGCTTTATCAATTAAATCCTCAGCCATTTTTCTGTAAATAGTCCATTTACCTCCGGATATTGTAATTAAGCCGGAACGGGAAACGGAAATTTGATGTTTTCTGGATATATCCTTTGTAGAAGAATTATTTGCTTTTGAAAATGATAATGGCCGTATACCCGCAAATACACTTAAAATATCCCCTCTTTTAGGAACTTTTTTTAAATAGGCTGCTGAAGTTTTTAAAAGAAAGTTTATTTCTTCTTCAGTCGGCTTTGGTTCGAGAGTCGGTTCAGGTACTTCGGTGTCGGTAGTTCCGATAATTACTTTGTTGTGCCACGGAACTGCAAAAAGGACTCTTCCGTCGGAAGTATGTGGAATCATAATTGCAGAATCGCTTTGAAGAAAAGAATTATCCAAAACTATATGAACACCTTGACTAAGCGAAACGGATTTCAACGATTGGTTACCGTCCATTGAATTAATTTTCCCAACGAATATACCGGTAGCGTTTATTATCGTTTTGCCATAAGTAATAAATGTTTCATTATTTTCAAAATCGATTAATTTTACCCCCTTTAACAATCCGTTGCCATCTTTTAAGAGTCCTATCATTTTAATATAATTTAAAACAGTAGCTCCATTTTCAACTGCGGTTTGAGCAAGATTTACAGCAAATCTTGAATCATCAAATTGACCGTCATAATAAATTACTCCACCTAGCAAACCATTTTGATCAAGATTCGGAATGGCTTTAAGAGCTTCTTCTTTAGAAATTTTTTGAGAGGGACCTATTCCAAATTTACCGGCCATCATATCATAAACTTTCATCCCGATATTATAAAAAGGTCCTTCCCACCATTCATAGATAGGAATAATAAATTTTAGATTACCGACCAAGTGAGGTGCATTTTGCATTAGCAATCCTCTTTCATGAAGGGCTTCAAAAACTAAAGAAAGATCACCTTGCGCCAAGTATCTTACACCGCCATGGATTAATTTTGTACTCCTGCTTGATGTACCTTTGGCAAAATCGGATTGTTCAACAAGCAATGTTTTAAAGCCACGCGAAGAAGCATCAACCGCTGCACCTAATCCCGTTGCGCCGCCACCGATAATTATCACATCCCATATATTATTAGGATTAGATTTCAGGGTTTTTAACATTAGTTCCCTGTTCATCAATATGCCGGTTTCCGCTTAATCATTTCCTTTGAATTTTTTGATGTAATGCTCAATTCCCAACAGATATGAATTACGATGAACAAGTTTCTTAATTTCATTTAAGTTTTCATTTGCGGCTGTTTCACCTGCTTTAATAATTTCCGTTACTTGATCAAAATCAGCCCATGAAAGTTTTCTTACATCCGGACGAATGATTAAATCGGCTTCTTTTAATCTAATAATTGAAAGATTATAAGAAGTGATATCTTCAGTACGATAAAGTATATCAAAAATATTTTTGGAAGGTTCAAAAACTTTGATGTATCGCGTTACATCAACTGCAAGCACTCTATCGGCACCAATTTCCCTAACTTTTCCGGCAGGTACACCTTCCGAAGCGCTTCCATCGACAAGAAAATATTTTCCATAATTAACCGGTGGAAAAATACCAGGTATTGCCGAACTTGCACGAATTAAATCCCGTAAATTTCCTTTGGTAAAATTAATTTCCTCGCCGGAAATTAAGTCGGTTGCAATTGCTGAAAATCTTATCTTCAAATTTTCGATTTGCTCATCGGGAAGCATTTCATAAATTTTCCCGGTAACTTCCTCATCAAAATAAGATAGATGGTTTAATGATTTTAATGCTTGAAGTCTAGTGCCGACATAATCGACCAATTGTTCAAAATAATTTTTATCCGGATGTAGAAGTTTATCGTTTAATTTATCAATACCTAAATGAACAAAAGTAGGATCTTTGATAGCTTCCATGATGTGATCTTCAACTTGCTTTGCACTCCCATAATAAGCATATAATCCCCCTATGATTGATCCCATACTACAGCCGGTAATTGCATTGATTTTAATACCCTCTCTATCTAAAACTTTAAGCACCCCGATATGAGCTAAACCACGCGCTCCTCCTCCCCCTAAGGCTAGTCCTAATTTCGACATAGAATCTCCCTTTGTAAAAATGCTTCAATAATGATCTGATATTAATTATAAATTCATATCAAAGTATTTAACAAATACTTAATATTTCATTAAACCTAGTGTTTAATATATTTCATTTGCCGTTTCTTTGCAAAAATCGAAGTTAAAAGAATTTTTATTGCAGACTCATTGAACAATTTACAAGCTCACTCTTTTGTTTACGTTGCAGCAGAATTTATGTCCGCAGATCTTTTTATTCTATTGTGATTATAATTCATCCATACATTGTTACGATCGTATAAAAAAAACTTTTACACTTACAATAGAATATCTCAAAAGTTCTTTACATATAACTATTCACTCATAAACTTTTTCATCCAATTCTTCCGAATTGACTGCATCAGCTTCGACATCCCGCAGGTCCTTTTCTACGAATTCACCTTCCGGCGTAAGAAGCTGTTTATAGTATTCATGCTGAATGACAAGGTTCATAATTTCGTTTGTACCGGTCCAAATCATAATTAATCGCGCATCTCTGAGCAGTCTTTCTATTGGAAAGACATTAGTATAACCAATTCCCCCCATAACTTGCATAGCATTGTTTATAACTTCCCATGCAGTACCGGTGGCAAATTTTTTCGCTTCCGAGACGAGTCTTCGTTGCAAAGAACCATTCACACCATTATCGATTGCAATTGAAGCGGAATGCACTAATGCACGGGCAGCATCCAATTTAGTTATACTATCGGCAATCATAAAGCTGACGGCTTCAAATGAACGTATCTTTCTTCCGAAGGCTTTTCTCTTGTTACTATAACGAGCGGCAATTTCCAAAGCGGCCCGGGCCATTCCCAATGCTCCGGCAGCGCTTGTCATTCGTTCAGGTATCATCATCTGATTAAAAATTTCAACTGCACCGTTTTCTTCACCGATTAGATTTTCTTTCGGTACTTTCACATCACGAAAAACAATTCTACCCGTACCGCCGCCTTTTGTACCCATCAATCCATAGAGGTGATGTACCTCAACACCCATTTTTCTATCAACAATGAATGCACTCATCGAATTTTTACCATTTGGATCATCCCCGGTCCGTGTATAAACAAAAAAGTAATCGGCACCCTCTGCCCCGACAATAAATCGTTTTTGACCGTTTAAGATATAATAATCGCCGTCACGTTTAGCAGTGGTTGTTACACCAAAAAAATCCGAACCACCGCGTGGCTCGGTTAATCCTTCGGCAGTTGTCAATTTACCCGCGATAGTTAGTGCCAGATATTTTTCTTTCTGCTGAAGCGAACCAAACTTATTTATAGCTTCACCTACGATACTTACCAACGAATAGAGACAAGGTAATGCCGTTCCCAACACTCCTATTTCTTCCAGCCCAACTACTTCTTCTTTCCATCCTAATCCGCGTCCACCATATTCTTTCGGAAATCTCAGGCCTAATAATTTTCTTTTAGCAGCACTTTCAATAAACTCTCTCGGATATCTCACCTTATCTTCATCCAGATCCAATAAAAGTTGACGAGGCACATCTTCTTTAACAAATGCTCTCATTTCAGACTGAATTTGTGATTGAATATCACTATAAACAGCTTGTATCATGGCTCAACTCCTTTCTTTTAAATAATCACTTCGCAACCGGTATTTAATAACCTTTCCCGTAGGTGTTAGCGGAAGGTTTGAATAAAACTTGATAATTCGCGGAATTTTAAACTTTGCTATTTTATTTTTTAATGAATCAAGTATTTCACCGGAAGAAACGGAAGAGTTAGGTTTAAGAACAAGCGCCGCAGCAACGGTTTCCCCCCATTCATTATGCGGCACACCAAACACCGCCGCCTGCGCGATCGAAGGATTTTGCAAAAGCACATCCTCGACTTCTTTAGTGTAGACATTCTCCCCACCGGTTACAATCATGTCTTTTTTTCTATCAACTATAAAGATATATCCATCTTTGTCACAGCGGGCAAGGTCACCGGTATATACCCATCCATCGCGCAAAGTTTCTTGTGTTGCCGACGGGTTTTTATAATATTCTTTCATGTTGGTTTCGGATTGGATAATTATTTCCCCAACTTCGTCCGGTTTGACTTCATCTCCATGTTTATTTACAATTTTTAGATGAACATTCATAGTTCCGCAAAATCCGATACTTCCGGCTTTTATTACTTGGTCTTTCGGCGCAAGATAACTGCCGTTAGGACCTGATTCGGAAAGACCGTATACCTGCATAAATTTATCGCTCTTGTATTTTTGCATTACCAATTGTGCTGTTTCTTTGCTTATCGGACCACCGCCGTAAACCCAGAGTTCAATAGAATTAAGATTATATGAATTAAAATTTGGGAGTTGCATCGGCATTAACAGAGCAATTGGAGCCGCAAAGGTATGAGTAACATTTTGCTTTTCGATAAAATCTAAAAAATATTGAGGATGATATTCCCGTAAAAGAATATGCGTTCCACCCACAAGTGTAGTTCCGAGCATCATTAAATTTAAAGGGGCGGAGTGGTAAAGAGGCATTGCATGTAATGTGCGTGAATTTACATTTAAGCCAAATGTTCCTGCTGCCATGAATGCAACTAAAAAAATATTATAATGCGTAAGAACGCATCCTTTCGGGTTGCCCGTTGTTCCGGAAGTATAAATTATTTCCGCCACATCTGTCATTTTTATCTCAAGCTCCGGGGTAATATCCGTATAGTTTCCAATAATCTCTTTATAAGATGTATGACTTTCATCAACAGGATTTCCAAAGCTTACACCGCCGCGCAAAGCTTTTATTCCTCTTACTCCTTTAAGAATAACATCGCTCAGGCTCTGATCATAAACCACAAATGACGAATCGCTGTGTTCTACAAGATACCTGATTTCGGGAGATTGCGATTTATAGTTGATTGGTACTGCTACTCCACCGGCTTTTAATATTCCGAAAAAAGATACTAAAGTTTCAGGCGTGTTAAAAGAAATGAGAGCTACTTTATCTCCCTTTTGAAGCCCTTTAGTCAATAGATAGTTGGCAAATTTATTAGCGTTTTCTTTCAACTGTTTGTAAGTCATTTCTCCGCCGGCATACACAACTGCTTCTTTATCAGGGAAGCGATCCGCAGCGAAATCTAAAATCTCGTGCAAATTCATAATTACCTCCTTTTTAATTCCTGAAAATCCGGCATCCCATTATTATTAAACTTCAATTTTGGATTAGACTTCAGAAAATTTTTACAGAAAATCCTACAAATTTAACATACTATAAAAATATGGTTCTCCTCTTATAAAATCTCGGTTAAACGGAACACCTGTTTATTATTCAGTATGGTTAAGATTATTCACGCGAAAAGTAAACCTTTATCCCCAGCATGAAATTACTTAAACCGGAATATTTTATTCCAACCTTTTCTAACGAATAGATTCATATCCGCCTAAAACTCCATTTTTCGAAAGAACAATTTGCCAAAGTTGATCATGTCTTGCCCTGAATGAACCTGCAGCCGAAAGTAAAAAGAATTTCCACATTCTATAAAAACGGTCGTTGTAATTTCTTTTTATGTGTTCCCAACTAGCCTCAAAATTCTTATACCAAGCCAACAATGTTTTGTCGTAATTTGAACCGAAGCTATGCAGATCTTCTATTATAAACAACCCTTCAATTGCTTTTGAAAGTTGCGCAATGGAAGGCAGCATACCATTCGGAAAGATGTACTTATGAGTCCAGGCATCGGTACTTTTAAGGGAACGTATTTCTCCTATCGTATGCAATAAGAACAAACCGTCGTCTTTTAGATTTTTCTTTGCAACTTTAAAATATTCCAAGTAGTTTTTATACCCAACATGTTCAATCATTCCGATTGAAACAATTCTATCGAATTTTTCATTTAGATCTCTGTAGTCTTGAAGTCTGAATTCAACCGGTAATCCTTTACACAACTCCTTTCCGAGAGAAACCTGTTCCTTTGAAACGGTAATTCCCACTACTTCAACGTCATATTTTTCAGCAGCGTATTTACAGAAAGCTCCCCACCCGCATCCTATATCAAGCACTCTCATTCCGGGTTTTAGATAAAGTTTTTTGCAAATCAATTCGAGTTTATTTTCTTGGGCTTCATCTAACGATTTAGCATTTTTCCAATAAGCACAACTGTAGTTCATCCGTTTATCGAGCATATTCCGGAAAAGTTCATTCCCCAAGTCATAATGTCTTTTACCTATAATAAATGCCCGTCGTCTTGTTTGCATATTGATCAACCAAAAGCCGGCTAATTGTAAAGCGATTTTATAATTATGCTTAATTTTAGATTGTAAATCAGCCCGGACAATCTTATAAATCATCTCATCCAGTTTTTCAACATTCCACCACTCATCCATATAAGACTCACCCAGGCCCAATTCAACTTCGGTAATTACACGCTTATAAAATCTTTCATCAAATACTTGAATATCCCAAGGATTACTACCGTTAATTTTAATTCCGGCATATCCAAGCAAATTTTCCACAAGCGATTTATAATGTTTTTTTTGTTGAACAGACATTTGTCTTACTCCTTATATATTATAAAAAAATATGTGAGGAAAACATACCCCTCACAGAACCCGCCGTGCAGTTTTCCCGCGACAGGCTCTTAATCAGCACTCAATTCAATAGCCATGTAGCCGTTTCCGTTATGTAGTTCAGTTCCGTTTCCATAGAAAAGTTAAAGCCGTAAGGACAAATATTAGAGCCAAGTATGGAAGCAGTTGTAAAAACAGGGAAAGGGATTTATTTATCGATTTTATGAATAATTCCCACACTCACCCAAACAATGGAAAAAGTAATAACGGCATTCGTTAAATTATTTTTTACCGGTGCTATTTTAAGAAAGTTCATTCATTGTGTAACTTTACTCCAATTTTTTGATTAAAAATTACTTGCCGGTTAATGAGAACATGATTTTCATCCTTTGCTCTTTTAGTTTTATTTCTGCCACAGAATTTCAGAAATTTCCAACGGAACTTTAACACCGGGAAAAGAAGGAATTATTCTCGGAGTATAATCGGATGCAGGACGCTCCGCCGAAACAGAGGCTGTATATACATGGATATTAATAGCTCCTGTCTGCAGCTTATTATACTTCATTTCTTTACAAACTGCGCTAAAACCGTTTGCTTCATCGGCATAAATTTCTACTTTAACGTCATCTTTAGTAAGTTCATCGAGATACACATGGACTTCAAAATCATGATATTTTTGTGTAGTTTTAATATTAACACCATGGAAACGAAGTGCAATCCATTTACTTTTAATATTGTTCTTCCAATCAACGATCTTCTTAGCGACCTCGCCTTTGTCGGCAGCACGCTTATTATAAGCAATCGAAGCCGGTAAGTAATGAAGTTCAGTATAATCACGAACAGCCCGGTTAGCCGAAAATTGTGCTGTTAAGTGAGCCATACTTTCTCTCATCTTTCTTACCCACATAGTTGGAATACCTTTTTCATTACGAGTATAAAATTCGGGTATTACCTCCTGCTCAAGTATAGTGTAAAGGTCTTCAGCTTCTTTAGCATCGACCAAAGGATCATCTCCATGTTCTAATCGATCACCCAAAGCCCATCCGACTTCAGGTGAATACGCTTCTTCCCACCAGCCATCTAACTCAGAAATATTTATACCCCCGTTAACCAACACTTTCATACCGCTTGTACCGCATGCTTCCCATGGACGGCGTGGAGTATTTAACCAAACATCTATGCCTTGCACTAAATGTTCGGTTAATAACATATCATAATCGGAAAGAAATATAACGTGATTTTCAGCATTAGTATTTTGAATAAAATTTATCCATTGCTGGATCAAGTCTTGTCCGGCTTTATCGGCAGGATGAGCTTTGCCGGCTATAATAAGTTGTACGGGAAATTTCGGGTTTGTTAAGATACGCAGCAGTCTTTCCGGATCATGAAGTAAAAGATTGGGTCTTTTATAAGTTGCAAATCGTCGTGCAAAACCTAAAGTTAAAGCATTGGGATCGAAGAAATGATTAACATTACGGAGATCATCGGACGAAGTAGCAGCCAGAGCACTTAAATGTATATACAAGCGTTCGCGAACAAACTTAATCAGTGAGATACTCGCTGAATTACGCATTTGCCAAATTCTTTCATCGGAAACATTTCGGATGTTTTGCTCATGTAACTCGGTAGTGCCCCGCCATCGATCTTTACCGCAGGCTTCAGTCCAAAGGGCATCGGCCGCCTCAGAATCCCAGCTAGTCATGTGCACTCCATTAGTGATATGTTTAACGGGGATTTCATTCACAGGCCAATTTGGGAATAAAGATGCGAAGATACCTCTGCTAACCTCACCGTGTAACCTGCTAACACCATTCACTGCTCCGCTACCTCTGACTGCTAAATAAGCCATGTTGAAATTTTCCGATTGATTACTTTGATTCGCCCTTCCCAACGCTAATAATTCATCAACCTTAATACCAAGTTTATTAACAGCGTAGGCACAAAAATATTGCTCTATGAGGTAAGGCTGAAAAACATCAAAACCGGCGGGGACTGCAGTGTGTGTTGTGAAAAGATTCCCGGCTCGAGTTGCCTTAAATGCAACATCAAAAGGTTGTCCGGTTTTCTCCATAAAAGCATGTGCTCTTTCAAGAACTGCAAATGCAGCATGTCCCTCATTAAGATGACAAACTTGAGGTTGAATTCCCAGCGCGGTAAGTAATTTCCAACCTCCAATTCCAAGTATAATCTCTTGTTGAAGACGCAATTCTTGCCCACTTCCGTATAATTCACTTGTAATACCGCGATGTACAGGGAAATTAGCTGCATCATTACTATCCAATAAATACAGTTTTGTTCTCCCGACTTTTACCTGCCAAGTACGAAGAACCACCATGTAACCCGGTAATTCTACCTTCACACGCAACCATTCGCCATTTGCTTGACGAAGGGGGGTAACTTGTAATTGACCGGGATCATTATATGGATAAACTGCATGCTGCACTCCATACTTATCAATTACCTGACGAAAATATCCTTGCTGATACAAAAGTCCTATACCAATAACCGGGACGCCGAGATCACTGGCAGCTTTAAGTTGATCGCCTGCTACATTGCCTAACCCGCCGGCATATATTGGAAGAGCTTCGTGCAACATAAATTCCATGCTAAAATATGCAAC
>CBFDUR010000035.1:0-9717 GCA_965613005.1 uncultured Ignavibacteriales bacterium | reverse complement strand
TTATAGTGTATCGCAATTATATTTCAAAACCATTTATTTTATTACCTATTAAAGAAGCTGTTTTTTCGCTTTGTAATGGATTGTTTATCATTTCATAAAATCCTAAACCGGCGGCAATATTTCTAACTTTACCGGCAAATTCCGATTCATCATGTTTACGATCTAAAGTAATTGATATTTTTTCAATTGTAGGAATATTGTCATAACCGTTGATACGCGCTATTTCTTCTATTACATCCGCTTCTCTCTCAACATCGGGACGATAGGTAGGAACTTTTAGATGTAATTCATCATCTGATTCAAATGTAATCTCAAAACCAAGTCCAATTAGAATATAAAGAATTTTCTTCTTTTCAATATCATAACCAAGTAACTTATTAACCCGGTTAATTCTTAAACGTACCTCACATTCATTTATTTTTTGAGGATAAACATCAACCTCACCTTCAGCTACTTCTCCCCCGGAAAGCTCACAAATAATTTGTGCAGCTCTTTGTGCAGCATATAATGCATTATTCGGATCGCAACCCCTTTCGAATCTGTAAGATGCTTCAGTACTCAATCCTAAAATCTTTGAGGTTCTCCGGATACTTGACGGATTGAAATAAGCACTTTCAATTACAATATCAACCGTTTGGTTACTTATTTCAGAGTTTTCACCTCCCATTACTCCGGCAATAGCTATTGATTTATCGGCATCGCAAATCATTAAAGTTCCAGCCGGAAGTTTTCTGTTTTTAGAATCGAGTGTTTTGAAAACACTTTCTTCACTTGTACTTTTTACAATAATTTCTCTTCCACGAAGTTTCTTCAAATCGAATGCATGCAACGGTTGTCCGGTCTCATACATAACAAAATTAGTTGTGTCGACTACATTGTTAATCGGGCGTAATCCGATAGCTATTAATTTACTTTTCAACCATTCAGGTGAATCTTTTACGGTTATATTTTTTACAACTTTTGCTACATAACGAGGGCAATTACCGGTATCCAAAATTTTTACCGATACTTGTTCATTTCTCGGTATGCTTGATTTTGAAAACTTAATTCTCGGTATCTTAAGTTTGCATTTTAACAGAACCGCCAAATCTCTTGCCACACCGATATGTGAAAGTGCGTCCGCACGATTAGGAGTAATCGAGATTTCCATTATTACATCATTTAAAGACAATGCTTCAGTAATCGGAGTACCTTCTTTAAGATGCTTGTCCAACACCATGATTTCTTCACGGCTATCGCTAAGTTCGAGTTCAGCCTCGGAACAGAGCATACCAAAAGATTCTATTCCACGAATTTTTGCTTTTCCTAATTGGGATTTTCCTTTTGGAATGATTGCCCCGATTTTAGCAAATACTACCTTTTGCTCTTTTTCAACATTAGGTGCACCGCATATTACTTCGAAATCTTCCGTACCGGTAGAAACCGTACATAACGAAAGTTTATCCGCATTAGGGTGTTCCTTTGTATCCTTCACATATCCTACAACAAAATTTTTATATATTTCATTCTGTTCAACGATATCTTCGACCTCTAACCCGGACATAGTTAATTTATTACTGATTTCTTTTACGGAAATACCGTCTAGAGCAACATATTCTTTTAACCAATTAAGTGAAACTTTCACTGTATTATCTCCGCATCAAAACTGTTTCAAAAATCTAAAATCATTATCAAAGAATACCCTAATATCGGTAATTCCATATTTAAGCATGGCAATCCGTTCAATACCCATCCCGAACGCATAGCCGGTAAATTTTTCAGAATCATAACCGACAAAGCCAAAAACATTAGGGTCAACCATTCCACAACCAAGAACTTCCAACCATCCGGTTTGTTTTCCATTACACAAATAGCAAGTAACATCCATCTCCGCACTAGGCTCGGTAAAGGGAAAAAAACTCGGCCGGAATCTATACTTTGTATCTTCACCATAAAATTGTTTTGCAAAAGAAACCAACGTACCTTTTAATTCCGCAAAAGTTACATCTGTATCCACGTACAAGCCTTCCACTTGATGAAACATACAATAGCTGCGAGAACTAACAGCTTCATTCCGGTAAACCCTGCCGGGCATAATTGCACGCACGGGAGGTTTTTTGCTATTCATTACCCTGATCTGTACAGGAGAAGTGTGGGTTCTGAGAACAAAATCTTTATTTATAAAAAATGTATCTTGCATATCGCGCGCCGGATGATCAGGAGCAAAATTTAATGCTTCAAAATTATTATAATCCGATTCTAGTTCCGGTCCCTCGAAAACGGAAAACCCCATTCCTTTAAAAATTGATTTTATTTCGTCTAAAGTTTGTGTGAGGATATGTTTACTTCCAATACTTCCGGCGAAACCTGGCAAAGATAAATCTATCTTTTCTGTCGGACCTTGTGAAGCCGATTCAAATTTTTGCCTTGTGGAAGTTAATTGATTCGTAACCATGTTACGAAGATTATTGAGAAGTTTACCGAATTCAGGTTTCTCCTCTTTAGAAAGATTTTTAAGTTCATTAAATAAACTTGAGATCAGACCATTTCGGCTTAAATACTTTATCCTTAGATTTTCAAGTTTTTTAATATCGTTAATTTTTAATATTTCCCTGTGAAATTCACCGGTAATTTTTTTTATTTTATCGTCCAGCATAGGAATAAAAAGTTTTGTGCATTTTAATTTAATTTAACATTCTTTTATCTATCATATTGATTATGAATTTTATAAATATGATTATCAAAAGTACGGATAAACCGGACATTTTTCAGATAAAACAATTAAATAAAGATATAAAATGATTTAGTTTTTTTAAAAAAATACCCTCTTCACATAGATGAACTCTACACTTAAAGAGGGCAACTAAAATTAATTCACAGAAAACTTAACAATCTCAGTAAAAACAACCGGATTTTCAACAGCGAGGCTAGCTAAAACTTTTCTGTTGATTTCAACGCCTTTCTCATCAAGGGCATGGATAAGTTTTGAATATGTTATACCGTTTTCCCTTGCAGCGGCATTAATTCTTACAATCCATAATTTTCGAAAAGTTCTCTTCTTTAATCTTCTGTCTCTGTAAGCATGAGTCCAACCTTTTTCAACATGATTTTTAGCTATTGTATAAACTTTACTACGCGCACCCCAATAGCCTTTAGCATGTTTTAATATCTTCTTTCTTCTTCTATGAGAAGCTACTTTATTTCTAGAACGTGGCATTTTCCTTATCCTTTTTTCGTTAACATTATTGAAGCATCGATCTAACGCGTTTCTTTTCGGAACCGGCGACCAAAGTTGAGTGTCTTAATTTTCTTTTTCTTTTTGTGGATTTTGAAGAAAGAATATGACTTTTATATGCTTTTTTTCTTTTAAATTTACCCGAAGCCGTTTTTTTGAAAGTCTTTCTTGCTCCGCTATTTGATTTCATTTTAGGCATAATTTTTTCCTAATTATTTTTCGTTTTTCTTGTTTTAAGTGGTACTAAAATAACGCTCATATTTCTCCCTTCCATTTTAATTGGAGTTTCTACCTTAGCGATATCTACTAATTTCTCAATAAGCCTGTTTAATAAATCCTTACCTTGCTCTTTATAAGCCATTTCTCTTCCTTTAAACATCACAACCGCTTTAACCTTATTACCTTCTTCAATAAAATTTATAGCATGCTTAGCTTTAAATTCATAATCATGCACGTCAGTATTCGGATGTAACCTAATTTCCTTTAAAAGAGAAACTTGCTGATTTTTTCTTTGAATTTTTTCTCTTTTTTGTTGTTCATATTTAAATTTTCCATAATCAATTATTTTACAAACCGGCGGTTTTGCTTGAGGGGCAATTTCCACTAAATCCTGCCCTCTTTCACCGGATAATTTCAAAGCATCTTTAACAGTAAATATTCCCAATTGTTTTCCATCAACATCAATTACTCTTACATTTGAAGAATGTATTTCCTCATTCACTCGAACACTATTTTTTGAAGCGATAAATTACCTCACTAATTTGTTTTTATAATTTTATTTTGAATTTCAAATTTAATATTATCAATAAATTCCGACAAAGACAAAGAACCCAAATTGCCTTTTTTATGCCGACGAAGAGAAACATTACCGGCATTTTGCTCTTTTTCACCGAGAATCAACATATAAGGAATTTTTTGTGTTTCCCAATCCCGGATTTTATAACCTACCTTTTCATTCCTCTCATCCAATTCCACTCTAAAGTCATTGTCAATCAATTGACGGTAAACTTTCTTCGCATAATCGATGGAATTCTGTGAAACCGGGATCACAACGGCTTGAACAGGAGCTAACCAGAGAGGAAATTCACCTGCATAATGTTCAATTAATACTCCGATAAATCTTTCAAGTGAACCAAATGGGGCTCTGTGGATAACCACCGGCCGATGTTTAAGACCATCTTTCCCGGTATATTCCAGATTAAATCTTTCGGGCATAACATAGTCAATTTGAACCGTACCCAACTGCCATTTTCTTCCTAGTACATCTCTAACCATAAAATCTATTTTAGGTCCATAGAAAGCAGCTTCCCCATCCTCAATATGATAATTAAGTTTCATTTCGTCAGCGGCTTCTTTAATTTCCTGTTGAGCTTTATCCCACAAATGAATATCGCCTCCATATTTTTCAACATTATCATCTCTAAACGATAATTGTGTTTCAAATTCATTAAAGCCCATTTGTGAAAATACTTTTTGAATTAAATCGATCACATTGCAAACTTCATCCTTAAGTTGATCTTGTCGTACAAACATGTGCGAATCATCAACTGCAAAAGATCTAACTCTTATTAATCCGTTTAATTCTCCCGATTGTTCATAGCGATACACCGTACCGAATTCTGCGTATCTGATAGGCAAATCTCTATAACTCCTTGGCTTGGAAAGATAAATTTGAAAATGATGAGGACAATTCATCGGTTTCAATAAATATTCTTCACCGCCCTTTTCAAATTTTATAGGTGGAAACTGACTGTCTTTATAATATGGATAATGCCCACTGGTTTTATAAAGATTAATATTACCGATATGCGGAGTAATTACAGGAAGATATCCTCTTTTCCGTTGTTCATCTTTTAAATAATTTTCGAGAGTTTCTCTTAATATTGCACCTTTGGGAAGCCAAATAGGTAAACCACTGCCGACTTTTGGGGAGAAAAAAAATATTCCCAATTCTTTTCCCAATTTTCTATGATCCCGTTTTTTTGCTTCCTCAAGCTTCTCAAGATATTCATCAAGCAGCTTTTTTTTAGGAAACGAAATGCCGTAAATTCTTTGGAGTTGTTTATTATGTTCATCACCGCGCCAATATGAACCTGATATATTCAGTAATTTTACATACTTGATCTTACCTGCTGAAGGAAGATGAGGACCTTTGCATAAATCAACGAAATTTCCTTCTCTGTAAATACTTATATCTTGCGAATTCTCATCAATTCCCGATAAAATTTCTATCTTGTAATTATCTCCCTTCTTCTTAAAAAATTCGATTATTTCCTCTTTAGAATGATCTTCCCTTAGGAATGGGTTATTCCTTTTTGAAATCCCATTCATCTTATCTTCGATTTTTTTCAAATCTTGTTCGGTCAAATTTGAATTTATATCGATATCATAATAAAAACCGTTTTCAATGGCAGGACCTACACCAAACTTAGCTTCAGGATAAATTTCTTGAATAGCATGAGCCATCAAATGCGAGGTAGAATGCCAATAAACTTCTTTCCCTTGTTCATCTTCAAACGTTAAAAATTTAACAACGGCATTATTGTTTACAGGAAGATTCAGATCACGCACAACACCATTGATTATTACGGCTAAAGCATCTTCAGCCAATCGATGTGAGATTGAATCAGCTATCATATATCCGGTAATCCCTTTTTCAAATTCCTTAAAATTACCGTCGGGGAATGTAATTTTGATTTTTTCCATTATACAAAATTCAATTATAAAAAAAATCGGAGACAACTCCGACTTCTGTGGGCTCTAGAGGAGTCGAACCTCTGACCTTCTGCACGTCAAGCAGACACTCTAACCAACTGAGCTAAGAGCCCTCTTTAATTATATAGAATATTCTACAAGAACTCCTTTCCATCTGCTTGCTCATCTATTTTCCTATATCTCTTATTTATATTTTCTACTTGGAAACGATGAAGCTTACTATTAAAATTTATAGTACCGAGGGCCGGACTCGAACCGGCACGGGTGAAAACACCCACAGGATTTTAAGTCCTGTGCGTCTACCAATTCCGCCACCCCGGCAAATCTGAATTGAGCTTTATGAAACCAATTATACAATTTGACTAAAACTAAACACTAAATTATCAATTGTCTTTTATATTGACTACTTTTTCAAATTTAACTTATTAATATAGATAAATGAGTATCTTTTTGCAAGAATCAAACGGCAATTTTTTTGTTTCAATTGTGATTAATTATGTATTTCTATTAAGTTTGCAAATTTGAGAAAGAAAATTACGTCATGGTAATGGTTCAAGTGAAAAAGAATCTCGTGAGTCAAAGCATTTTACTTGCCTACGGGCACAGGCTGCTTGCAGTTGCCGTTTCAGCCTTAAGAGAGAAAGCAAAACCATCATGGATAGAAACAAAAGGTTTGATCTAACAGTTTCAAATTTGGATCGGCTTGACATTCATAATAAAAGCACTTATGTTATTTAAATATTCAAGATATATGGAAATAGAGGGGAAATCAAGGTAAATTATTCCATGTTATTTTAATACTATACATAATATATATATTATTTCCCGTGATATAGGGTATATATGACAGTGTACATATTGACGACGATAGCTGCGTAACAGTTAATCATAATCACCGGAGGTTTTTGAAATGGTCATTAAATATCGATTAGTGAGAATGATGCTTAGAAAAGCATGGAATATTCCAAAAGGTCAAGATTTTTTTCGATATACTTCTAATCGGGTAAACTGTTTCATTCAAAAAAAACAATTAAACCCAATCATTAAACATCCCACCTCTTTAATGATTGAATTGACCAATCATTGTCAATTAAAATGCATCATTTGCGCCCGAGAGTATATTTTGGGAAAGCAGATGAATGTCGGGCATATGGACTTTACCCAATTCAAAAAGCTCATTGATGAAAACCACATTTATTTAGACCGCATCGGCCTAACCGGGCTTGGGGAAACTCTGTTGTATCCGAAAATCATTGATGCAATTAATTATATCGGATCAAAAAACAAAGGTATTTTAATTTTTCTCTCGACAAATGCCTATCAAGCCAATACCCCTACTCTGGTTGAAGAAATGGCAAATAAAATTGATACTTTACAAATTTCTCTTGATGGCATTGGTTCAACCTTTGAAGGGATTCGAAAGAAATCGAAATTTGATCGATATTATTCTAATTTGGAAAAGATTTCTCGATTCAATCATAAAGCGCGCATGAATATCAAATTTAATATGGTTGTTTTCAAAGATAATTATAGGGAAATGAAAAAGGTGGTGGAGTTAGCAAAAGAACTTAGAATCAAAGAAATCTATTTTAACACTTTTAATTTAGTTGCAAATTATTTGGACTTAACGGAATATAATTTTTATCAGACCTCTGAATTTAGGGATGAGTTTAACAAAGCCTTGGTAAAAGCCCGCCAATATGGTATCTATGTTGGATACCGGGATTTGGATGCTCCTAAAGGTTTTCGGTTTTGTGGTTATCCCTGGAATGATTTTTACATAACTTGGGATGGCTTTGCAGTGCCCTGTTGTGCAAAGCCCTTTCCCAAGGTTCTAAATTTTGGTAATGTGTTTTCGGAGGGATTAATGCCTGTATTAAACTGCAAAAACTATCAAGAATTTCGTAAATTGTCGAAGGAAAATAAGACACCGGATTTCTGCCGCCGTTGTCATAAAATTCATTCAAGGAATAACCTCGTTCAAAGTCAACATAATGATTCGCAGTTAACGTTATAAAGGATTCATACCGAATCCGGCGATAGCCGGATTAAGGTATAAAATCCTGTGTCCCTGCTAAAAAGAAGTGGGATCTAAGGATGAGCTTAGGCGGAAAGCAATATATCATGTAGTATTTGGGCTTTTGTTTTTCGTTTAGAATTTCTGTTCAAGTTTGTTTTGTTAATTAATTTTTTTAATAAATAAAAAGTTCTTTCACTGCTGCCACCGACCACTCGGCGGCAGATACAATTTGAATCTTATACACAATTCACTAGTTTACAGTTAAAAAAATTAAAATAAATTTATTATTTATGTTGGAACTGTTACCTTTACCGGCACGGACATAAATGATATTCCCGTCAAAATCCAAATCTTGAACCTGAAAACGGATACATTCCATCAGACATAGTCCGCTGCCATATAAGATATTCGCCATTAACAGATGAACTCTCTTCATTTGGTTTAATCCCTGTTTGACTTCATTTTGAGTTATTACTACAAGATATTGTTTTTGTCGTTTTGCTCTGATATGGCTAACAGTTTTAAATTTTGGTTTGCTTGATATTCATAATAAAAGTCATTAGCTTCCCTCATATTCATGTTACATGAATATGCAGGAAAAATAAAGGGAAATATATAAAGAAGACTAATAAACCGGACGAAATGAAGAGTGAATATAAAAGAGAAGACCTTGGTGTTGGCGTTCGCGGAAAGTATTACGAAGCGTATAAAGAGTCACATAATATAGTCTTGCTTCAACCTGAAGTTGTAAAAAGCGTTTTCGACAGAAGGAGCTGTAAACAAAGCCTTGAAATCCTTAATCAAGGTAGCTTCAAACATCAATTAGACTAGCCAAGCACTCCAGCCGATTCTAAACCGCTACACGATTTTTGGGCGGCTGAACTTGGTCGTTATGCCCTAAATAATAAATTTGAGAATGTTTAAAATGGATGATTCTACAAGAAAAGAAATTAAAATATGGATAGAGACTTGGGAGAAAGCAGAATATGCTTTAGATAGAGTCAAACTAAACGAATTAAGGGCTACTGATTATTATAGTCGAAATCAGATGCTTCTTAATGAAATGTTACAATATGCATTTGAACATCGTGAACTCAAATTAAGTAGTGGCTTAGTTGAGCAACAGAAGATTTTTATGAAACTGAAGAAAGAGATGGACTAAATATATGGCTGCCGACAAAAAAAAAACTCCCCTAAATTCATTATTTAAAGCAGGATTAGAATTCCAAGAAACCTTAGAAAAAAGAAATTGGCCCTTTTGCTTTATAGGGGGAATTGCAGTACTTCGTTGGGGTGAAATACGAATGACTCAAGATATTGATCTTTGCTTATTATGTGGATTTGGAAATGAAGAAAAGTATGTTAAAACCCTATTGAAAAAATTTATATCTCGAATTACTGATGCAGAGAATTTTGCTTTTACGAATAGAGTCTTGCTATTGTACGCTTCAAATGAAGTCTCAATAGATATTTCTCTTTCAGGGTTACCATTTGAAAATCAAATGATCAAACGTGCGACACCATTTTCTTTTCATACAGATTGTACATTGACAACCTGTTCGGCAGAAGATCTTATTATTTTAAAATCATTTGCCAATCGGACAAAAGATTGGTTGGATGTTGAAGGAATAATACTGCGGCAAGGTAAAAGTCTTGATACAGACTATATTATTGAACAATTATCACCTGATTGCAAATTCCGGTAAAGTTGACCAGCCTGTGCCGATTTAAATTGACCACCCTTTCCGGTTCAAAGTGACCACTAGAT
>CBFDUR010000034.1:0-9743 GCA_965613005.1 uncultured Ignavibacteriales bacterium | reverse complement strand
ATTAAATGCAATTGGCTGAGTGTACCGGAATTTTTTATTCATTAGGATTACCATTGCAGTTTTAATATCAGTGTATTTGTAAAGTATCATTTTATTATACTAACCGAAGCTGCTATAGATATTTGTAATCATATTTCTGCAAAATTATTTAAACGGGCTGCGGATAGTTATTCACAGTGCTTTTCTATCTTAGTAGAAAATAATATTATCAGCAATTCATTGGGCAATAGACTTTCAAATTTTGCTAAATTTAGAAATCTACTCATTCATTTATATTGGAAAGTTGACGATTCATTGGTTGTAAACAAGTTGAATGAATTAAATATTTTCGATGAGTTTTTTGAAAAAATTGTTCAACTAAGTAAAGAAAAGCGGTAAAAAGTCAAAAGTTAAATAGATTAAAAATGGACAAAGATCATTGGTTAAAAATACCGGTTTATTAGTGCGGGAGTGCTTAGTTTTTAGTTCCGGGTTCTTAGTCCTTTGTTGTGAGGGGGAATGATGAATTACTCAAAAGATTACAAGATTTTTTAGTTAGCAAATCAAAAAACATTATTTCCAATTTATTTATATTAACTATAAAAAGTCCGGGAATCTTTCCTTATCTAAGTTTTTCAACGATACAGAGCGAGGGTTGTCTGAAAAATCGAAGTGTGTCATTCTGAGCGAAGCGACTGAAGAATCTCTTATCTTACAATGGATTAAAGATTCTTCACTTTTCGCCTGAGACGGACAGGCAATTCAGAATGATACATTAATACTTTTTAAAGTAGACTCATTAATCAATTTACTCATTTATTGGAATACTACCCTGTTAAATAAGATAATATGTTTATTTCAACTGAACTTAAGTTTTGCTATCTTAAAAAGTGTTAAATTTTGAATTTATTTTGCTTTTAATGAATTCCTGTTTGGAATAAACCGGCAATGTATTAAATGCTGAAGAGATAGGTACAAAAAGTTTTTTATTTGTAATGCATTGTTTCTTTAACGGTTAAGAAACAACCATGATAAATTAGAAATTATTATTGTTTTTTCCAATCCTATCAAATTTAACATTTTATTCTTAAAATATTCTGCTAAAACTAATAAGAAGAAAAGTAAATATAAACTTTTGCTTAAGATCATATCCTTTGATACAAAAATTGATTACTTATAAATGAAGGGTATAAATATTTTGGGAAAATGTGTTTAGATAAATTTAATAATAATCACAAAACACTGAAAATTAATGGAGGAAATTAACTAAGTTTGTATTGGGGATAACATTAAATTAGTGAAAATTAAGTGATAGAAGGTTATCTTGATTGAGGAAATATCTATTTATATATTAGAGTGAAACATAATTATAAAAAATGATATTTTACTTTTTACAAAGATCATTTGAATTGAGGAAATAATCATGGAAGGAAATTTTTCAGACAGGCTTCAAGATGTAATCAGATTAAGCCGTGAAGAAGCGCTAAGGCTTGGTCATGATTATATTGGAACAGAACATCTACTGCTTGGTATTATCCGGGAAGGACAAAGCGTAGCTGTTAGAATTTTAAGGAACCTCAACTGTGATTTGATGAAATTGAAAAAAGCAATCGAAGATACTGTAAGAACTTCGGGAGGAACTCTTACTATCGGTAATATTCCGTTAACCAAGCAAGCGGAAAAAGTATTAAAGATTACTCAAATCGAATCAAAAATTTATAAAGCCGATGTAATAGGTACTGAGCATTTATTACTGTCTTTACTGAGAGATGAAGATAATATTGCTACTCAGATCCTTCATCAATCTAATGTTACTTACGATTCTGCAAGAGCCGAATTAAATGAAATGTTAAGCGCAAAAAATCCTAAGGATATCAGAACATCCATTCCACTGGTAGATAGAAAAATTGAAAGAACAAAAACCCCTGTACTTGATAATTTCGGCAGGGATTTGGCAAAACTTGCCCTCGAAGGTAAACTTGATCCGGTTATTGGCCGTGAAAAAGAAATTGAACGGGTTGCACAAGTCCTTAGTAGGAGGAAGAAAAACAACCCAATATTAATTGGCGAACCGGGCGTGGGTAAAACAGCTATTGCCGAAGGACTTGCTTTAAGAATTGTTCAAAAGAAGGTACCTAGAATTTTACAAGAGAAGAGATTGGTTATGTTAGACCTTGCCGGTCTAGTTGCCGGTACAAAATATCGGGGACAATTTGAAGAGCGAATGAAAGCATTAATGAACGAATTGGAAAAAGCTAAAGATGTCGTTTTATTTATTGATGAACTTCATACTATTGTGGGAGCCGGTGGGGCTTCCGGTTCACTTGATGCTTCGAATATGTTTAAACCGGCTTTAGCTAGAGGTGATATCCAATGTATCGGAGCTACTACTCTTGACGAATATAGAAAATATATCGAAACAGATGGAGCATTGGACAGAAGGTTTCAAAAGGTGATGGTTGAACCACCTAGTTATGAAGAAACAATTCAAATATTAAATAATATTAAATTTAAATATGAAGAACATCATCATGTGAGATATTCTAATGAAGTAATAGATTCTGCTGTTAAATTAAGTAACAGATATATTACCGACAAGTATTTACCTGATAAGGCTATTGATGTAATCGATGAAGCAGGCTCAAGAGTGCGCATGGGTAATTTCGAAGTTCCACAGGAAGTCCTAGACCTTGAAACGGATATTGAAAAAGTTAGAAAAGAGAAAGCTGCCGTTGTGAAAAAGCAAGATTATGAGGAGGCAGCGAGATTGAGAGATAAGGAAAGAAATATCCAATCGGATCTTGAAATTGCTAAAAGAGAGTGGGATATAAAAACAAAAGATATTATCCATGACGTAAGCGAAGAAGACATCGCTACCGTTGTTTCAATGATGACAGGTATTCCTGTAAATCGTGTTGCTCAAACAGAGTCCGAAAAATTGTTAAAAATGGAAATCGCTCTGAAAGAATATATCATCGGGCAAGACGAAGCGGTATCTAAATTAACAAAAGCAATCCGGCGTACAAGAGCAGGATTGAAAAATCATAACAGACCAATTGGAAGTTTTTTGTTCTTAGGTCCTACCGGTGTTGGAAAAACCGAACTCTGTAAAGTACTTGCCCATTATCTATTTAATTCGGACAACGCTTTGATCAGATTTGATATGAGCGAGTATATGGAGAAGTTTTCGGTCTCAAGATTAGTCGGTGCACCTCCCGGTTATGTCGGGTACGAAGAAGGTGGACAATTGACTGAGAAGGTTAGGCGAAGACCCTATTCAGTTATATTATTAGATGAAATCGAAAAAGCTCATCCGGATATTTTTAATATTTTGTTGCAGGTATTTGACGATGGTATCTTAACCGATAGCCTTGGTAGAAGAGTGGATTTCAAAAATACTATTATTATAATGACTTCAAATATCGGGGCTCGTGATATTAAGAATATCAGCTCTTTTGGATTCGGCAGTGAGACCGCCGAAAACAGGCATACCAGTATGAAAAATACTATCGAAGAAGCAATGAAAAAACTTTTCAACCCGGAATTTTTAAATAGAGTTGACGAAACAATTGTATTCAGGAGCCTTGAGCGAGAAGATATTTTGAAAATAATTGATATTGAATTGAAAGACCTTTATAAGAATATTCAAGAACAAAAATTGAACATTGAACTCGATATTTCTGCAAAAAACTTTATAGTTGATAAAGGTTTTGATCAAAAATTCGGTGCCAGACCTTTAAATAGAGCAATTCAAAAATATGTTGAAGACCCGCTCGCAGAAGAAATCTTACGAGGCTCGTTTAAAGAAGGTTCTAAAATTATTGCTAAACATTTTAATAATTCCGAAGAACTTGTTTTCATAAATGAAGAAAATCTTCCGCCAATCGGAGATAAAGAAAAGGAAAAATTGGATACAGGTGAAACACCGTAACCGTAATGAAATGTTTTTTTAATAATTTTGATTTTAATAAAAAAAGCGTATTATTTTTAATACGCTTTTTTTTATTAAGTTTACTTATCCGGGATAATTAATGTGAATCGAAAGAGAAGGAATAAAACGGCTCTTCTATATGATGAGACAATAAGGATAAACTCCAAACACGGAATAAAAAAAGTAAAAAGAATGATTCATGCCGTCGGTGAAAAGGAGGAATTTTTAGATGAATTTGAGTGGGAGTGAAATACTCGAAATTTTTAAAAAAACAAAAGCATTGCTTGAAGGACATTTTTTATTAACTTCCGGTAGGCACAGTAATATTTATTTTCAGTGTGCCAAAGTTTTACAATTTCCAATATATACCGAAAGATTATGTTCAATTATTGTAAATTATTTTAAGGGATATGATATTGATACGGTAGTTGCACCGGCAATAGGCGGTATTGTAGTTGGTCGGGAAGTTGCACGACAGTTAAATAAGCGTTTTATTTTTGCTGAAAGAGAGGATGGTAATTTAACTTTAAGGAGAGGATTTTCGTTAAAAGTAGGAGAGAAGGTCCTAGTTTGTGAGGATGTAATTACAACCGGAGGCTCGGTGTTTGAAGTTATTGATATTATAAAAGAAAACGGAGCGGAAACCGTCGGTATCGGCTGTATAGTTGATAGAAGTACGGGGAAAATTGACTTTGGCGTTCCAATGGTTAGTACAATTAAAATGGAAGCTTTGTCTTATACCGCAGAAGAATGCAATCTTTGTAAGATTGGCGTTCCGATTGTTAAACCGGGATCAAAGAAAATTAAGATTTAATAAAATTTTTTCTTACAAAATATTATAGTTAATTTAGTCCAATCTATTGGATTAACGAAAAATGTAATTTGAATATTTGCATCTTATAAAGTAAAACATGTTTCCGCTAAGTTACATGATAAATCTTGTATTCATTATTACTCGATAATTTTTAACAAAACTTAGATAAAAAACATTCGAATAATGCTTATCTTAATAAAATGAATCAAAAAAAACTATATAGAACTATTGAAACAATTTCATCCCAAAAATTTGATTCCGATAATGGAATGCTTATTTCCGTTTTAAATCAAATCATCGAATTAGAAGATTTGAAAGTTACCGGTGGAAGAATATGGCAACTTAATGTAGAAAACAAAGCTTACGGTTTGTTATATCAAAACGGAAAATTAGATAGAATTACCCCTGGTTTTACCGTACTAATAAAAGGCTATCCACTGTTCGACTTGATAGCTAAAGAAAGAACCGTATTAGGGAATGAGACGAACGAGATTTTAAAACAAAAAGGAATTTTTAAGTATTCTGCAACCGGAGTAGGAGATAAAATTAAAATTTATGGGAAATTATATTATGAATATCTTCTAGCTCTGAACAGTGACGATATTGATGAGGATTTCCTTCTTACTCTTAATATTATTGCAACAGCGCTCACTTCAAAAATAAAACAGAAAAGATATTCAACGCGTGCAAAAACGCTCAAGGCGGATATTGATAAAGCAAGGGAGCTTCAAAAAAGTATTCTACCCGAACATGAATACCGGTTTTATAATTATGAGTTATTTGGTGTTACCAGTCCGGCAGAAATTGTGGGAGGTGATTTTTTTGATTATCTGGAGATAGGAGATGACAAGGGCAGATTGGGTGTAGCTGTAGGAGATGCTGCAAGCAAAGGAGTATCCGCTGCCGCCGAGGCAATGTATATCTCCGGTGCATTAAGAATGGCGTCTAATTTTGAAATAAAAATATCATCTATGATGAAAAAGATGAACAGCTTAGTAAATAAAATCTTCGCGGATGATAAATTCACTACCTTATTTTATGGCGAATTTGCAAATGATCACAGTGGTTTGTTTTTATATGCAAATGCCGGACATAATCCCCCAATGTTTATAAAAAGAGAGACCGGCGAAATCATTTTGTTATCATCAACGGGACCGTTACTGGGTCCTTCTCCCAATGCAAAATATACCGTTGAAAATATAAATTTTGAGAAAGGGGATGTATTATTAATTTATTCCGACGGGGTTACTGATTCGGCAAACGGCAATTTTGAAAATTACGGTGAGAATAGACTTACCGAAGTTTTGAAAAAAAATGCTCATTTAACTGTAAAAGAAATAGTATACTCAATCTTGGATAACGTAATTAATTTCTCCAAAAACGGTTCTTATTCGGATGATAAAACATTAGTCGCCATTAAAAAAACCTAGTATAGCATTTTCTAAGGAGTTGTTACGAAATAACATGGTTATAATTATTCTGTGTTTAGGTTAATTATTTTAAGAGAAAGAATATTTTTCGGAGATAAAAATGGGAAAAATTAAAATTTCATTTATACTCGTTACTTTACTAGTATTTTCAAAAGTATATTTCGGAAAAAATTTAGATAATATTTCTATTACAAGATTACCTAAGTTCAGCGCCAGCCCTTTTTTTAATGAACAAGTATTAACTTTCAATTTTTTTCCGGAGGTAAGAATTCAAATAAATGCTCCTTCAATAGGCATGTTTGATCCTTCTAAGCCAACGGAATTAATCTTTTATGCGTTACCAAACGGCAATACGATTGAGCAAACTGTAGGCCGTAAATTAAAGACCGGAGATAATTGGCATTTTGATATCCAAAATATAGGAGCGCAAACCCGCTTTTTAAGGGCACATGATCATGATAATAATATTATCACCGTATATTTAGAAACATCCCAATTAAGTTGGCCCGCCTGGAGAAGGAAGTATACAAATAATGCAGAATTAGTAAAAAGCATTGTCGATTCTGTAAAAAATATTTTTAAAGATTATAATCCTTTTATTGTTTTAAGCGGTCACAGCGGCGGAGGCGGTTTCACCTTTAGTTATATGAACAGTGTAAGCAGTATTCCTAATGATGTGAAAAGAATTTCATTCTTAGACAGCGATTATGATTATGATAATACTTATGGAAGTAAAATTCTTAATTGGATAAACGCTTCATCTGATCATTATTTGAGTGTTATTGCTTATAACGATAGTGTTGCTTTATATAACGGACAACCAATTGTTAGTCCTACCGGAGGCACTTGGTACCGAAGTAAAATGATGGAAAAATATTTATCAAACTATTTTACCTTTACTTCGCAAGAGGATTCAGTTTTCATTAAATATTCTGCTCTTAACGGAAGAATAAAATTTATTCTGAAGCAAAATCCAAACCGAGCAATACTTCACACTGTTCAAGTTGAATTAAATGGTTTTATTCAAGGAATATTCTCCGGGACTGTTAATGAGGAAAAAGGTTACGTTTATTATGGCTCACGAGCATACTCTCAGTGGATCCAATCCGATATCCCTTTACCGAAACCTTTAAATATTCCACCAAGATCAGATAATGCAATTACCGGTTCACAATTTATGAAGAACGTTGAAAACTTGTCGTTTCAAGTTAGGGAGGACTCAATATATAATGAAATCTCTAACGGGAATATTCCCGATTTTCTAAGAAACTTAATTATGGTTGGCGATACAGTAAAAGATGCTGCCGGAGTTTCACATATAATTTATTATGAAGTTATGCCGGACTATCTTGCTATTGGATCCGATGAAAACTATTGTAGGGTACCGATTGGACCAATTACGGCTCAAAAGTTAGCGCTGCTTTTCGGTGCAAATTTACCTACAAGTAAATTGGTGGACAATATTCATAAAAATTCTACGCTGAGACTTTTCCCCGTGACCTATCCTTGGTCTGATACAAGCAGCATGGTAATTCGATTTGTACAACATAGTCATGCAATCGATTCCGAAAGAATTGCTTCGAAAGGAATTTTAGGCGAACTAACGGACGGAGTTCAAAAAGACGTTGTACTCAGTAATTTAATTACAGACCCGGCAAGACCGAATCATGTGGTCATTTACGGTTGGTACTACCCGCAGGGTGATTCAATGATCCAACCTTTGACTAACATTCATAATAATAGTTATGTGGATTATAGTCAGGGTATTCGCTTGATTAACAATGAAGTACTGGTTGACAGTGTAATTATGACGGTTCCTCAAATTTTGAAAGACCCGATTCTTTATAAAATTCTAAGCAAAGAAAACGGGCCGATGACTCAACCCAGCTATTTGAAAGATTCAAGCATTCCCACTCAACCAAAATCTTTTGGAATAAAAAGGATGGGTTCAAACGAATTGCAATTAATAATTAAACCGGATACAACGGCAAAACAATACTATGTTTATTTAAGCAGTGATGGAGTTAATTTCGGTAGTCCATTAATTCTTTCACCTGCTGATTTGACGATAAAAAATTTGAAAACGGATTCATTATATTTCATCAAATTGAAAGCTGTAAATTCGGCAGGTGAATCGCCTGAATCTGAAGTGCTTGCCGGAATTCCAACTACTTCATCCAATTTAAACACTCTTATTGTAAATGGTTTCGATCGTGCTTCCGCAGGTAATACATATAACTTTATACGTCAGCATGGAAATGCATTCTATACAAACGGGGTTTTTTTTGAATCCGCCACAAATGATGCTGTAATTGATGGATTGTTTTCATTAGAAAATTATAAAATTGTTGATTATATACTTGGTGATGAAAGTACGGCAGATGAAACTTTCAGCAATGCTGAACAAACTATTGTAAGGACTTATTTGGATGATGGAGGTAATTTATTTGTCTCCGGTTCTGAAATAGCCTGGGATTTGGATTATAAAGGTATGAATTCAGACAAAAATTTCATTTGGAAATTTTTAAAAATGAAATACATTGCCGACGCACCGGGCGGTCAAGCAGGTGTTTATTATAGCGCTGAACCAATAGATAATTCATTTGCCGAAGGCATACCACAATTTTTTTTTGACAACGGTACGCATGGTACAATAAATGTAAAATGGCCGGATTTAGTTAAAGCAGTTAATGGTGGAAAAACATTTATGAAATTTACTAATGTAGATACCTCCTCCGGAGTGTGCGGTGTTTATTATGGGGGATTATTTCCAAATGGCAGTAAAGCGGGAAAAGTAGTATCTCTTACATTTCCTTTTGAAACTATTTATCCAAGTAGTATACGTTCAGAGCTAATGGGGAAAATATTGATTTTTTTTGATAAAACTACTAACGTTGCAAACTCACTTCAAAATGAAATTCCGAAAACTTTTAAGTTGTTTCAAAATTATCCCAATCCATTTAATCCGAGTACAACTATCAAGTTTACGATCCCCCGGTCCTCCTATGTAACCTTAAGAATATATTCTATTCTTGGACAAGAGATTGCAACATTAGTTAACCGCCAGGAAAAACGGGGAGAGTATAATATAAAATATAATCCACAGAACTTAGCAAGCGGAGTTTATATCTATACTCTTAATGCAGGTAACTTTTTACAATCTAAAAAATTAGTACTGTTAAAATAGTTTAAGTGTTAAAAACAATTCCGACTGATATTTCCCATTCCGTATTTACATAAAATTCTTTTCCATTAAAGTAAGCGAACTATACGACCTAATAAAAATTTGATATGCAAAGGATAAAGAACTCTATACTCCATCGATAACTATAAAGGAAACTATAAGAATGTAATTGGACCTTTACCGGTTGATTGGTTAATCATTGCTATCTATTTTGGTTTCGTGATGGGAATAGGATTTTATCTGAAAAAATTTACGAAGAATGGAAACTACTTTCTTCTTAGCCGGAAGGAAAAACAGTCCCTGTGTAACAGGGGCTTGTTCTTCTTGCTATTAATCCGGGCACTTTAGAAATTCTGGGATGGTTATAATTATTCTGTGTTTAGTATCTTATCAGTAATATTCGTG
>CBFDUR010000033.1:0-9889 GCA_965613005.1 uncultured Ignavibacteriales bacterium | reverse complement strand
TCGCAATGAATGAAGAGGTTATCGTTGAAATACGCAACTCGGAAATACAAAAGCTTATTTTGTCTATGTTTAGCTTTATTCAGGACAACTCGCAAAAATTTGATGTAAATGAGCGGTTGAGAAAACTGCTTGGAGAAAAGGAGGGCTAAGGAAAAAGTTTGTATATATCTTTTCTGTGTTTTACTCGCATAAAAACAACACAATCACTCTCTTTTTTAAATCCTATTCGATAATCTCCTAATCTTACTCTGTAATAACCTTTAAATCCTTTAAGGGCTTTTACATCAAGCTCTTTTTTATTCAATAATGAAAAAAAATCCCAAAAACAAATAACTTCTACTTTTTGCTTAATTTGGGGTGGAAGTTTTTTGAAATCCTTAACAAAGCTTGGCTTGAAGAAAGTCTTCATGAACAGATCAATTTTTTAGCTTCTTCTTCAGTTAGGTTTTTTTCTTTTTCTGTAAGTTCCATCAAAGATCCAATGGAGCTGTCCTCGCAAGCTTCAATGAGATTGTTATATAAATCAACATCAACAACCACCCTAAGATCTTTGCCACGATTAAGAGAAACAACCAACGGTTCTTTTTTTGCATCCCGTAAGTATTTGGGAAGGTTTTCTCTTAACTCGGATATCCCTATATTTTTTTGAACTTTAGTTAACATAAATTGTACCTTTAACTGTACGGTTAGTGTACATTTCTATACTTTTTTTGTCAATATTTCGCAAAGTCCAAGGAGTTGTTTCTTGTGTATTCGTTCTTTTTAGTTCATTTATGCAAATTATCCAATCGAAACTTCCAGTTTCTTATTGAACGTATGCGCGATTTTATTGAGAGTGTCAATGGTAAAGTTTTGCTGCCCTCTCTCCATCCGTGCAATATTGCTTTGTGTCGTGCCGATTCTTTTTGCCAGTTCGGATTGTGTTATTTTTGCATGCTTGCGAAGTTTTGCGATTTGATATGCTACCTCAAGCTGTTTTCCGTATTCGCAGTAAAGCTCCCTGAAATCTTTATCTTTCAGTTGTTTGTTAAGATATATTTGAAAATCTGTCGCTTTTTTTATTTTTTTATTCATAAAATTGAGAATTATTTATCGCATCTTTATAGTTATTTTTTGCTCTATCTATTTCAGATTTTGGGGTTTTGGCGGTCTTTTTTAAAAATGAATACAGCAAAATGATTGTTTTGTTAACAAACGTAAAATAGAAAACCCTATGCCTGTTTCGAGAAAAATCTACCCTTAGCTCTCTTGTTTTACCGGAAATGTGTTTTGAGTATGGTTCATCCAAGTACCCCTTGTTCTCTCTTAAGAAATCCACATACTTCAATACTTTCGTCTTGTTCTTTTTGTCCAGTTTTTCGATATATTCCAGCACTGGCTCTTTTCCGTCTCGGCTGTCTTTGTAAAATTTTATTTTATATTCTGACATATTTAGTGTATATCATGTATGATATATGTCAACAGTACTAAGTACTACTTACTCTTACGCGGTGTTCGTTTTTGTTTACTCTCTCCGCTTTGCGGATTTCGTGATGTTCTTTGCGCAGTTCGATGCCCTATAAGATACTTTTTAGGATTTTCATCCATATCCAGAAAATCATCCACCACTTCTTTGAGTTTACCAGAGGAAGACTTTCCAAACGAGATTGCTTCCACTTGAGTCATTGTTTTCAAGTATTCCACAAGGGGCACAAAGTCTCCATCTCCAGAAACCAACACCACTGCATCAAGTCTTGGTGCGAGTCGTATCATGTCCACTGCAATACCTACGTCCCAGTCACCTTTTTTTGCTCCTCCGTAGAAAATCTGCAGGTCTTTTGTCTTGGTTTCTATTCCAAGTTTTTCTAACGCTTCAAAAAAATTTTTCTCTTCGCCACTTTCTGTGGTGATAACATAAGCAATAGCTCTCACTAAATGCCTATCTGCAACTGCATCATCCAATATAGCACCGAAGTTTACTTTTTTCTTATATAGATTCTTTGCGGTATGGTATAGATTTTGAGCATCAATGAAAACTCCTACTCGTTGTTCTTTGTGTTTTATTACAGCCATAAAATTAAAATATTTAAATAGTATTAAAATACTGAAAGTATAACCACCTATGGTAATTATACAGGGATTAATTAAAAACTAAAACTGCCGCTAGTAATCGCGGCAGTTTTAGTTTTATTTTACGCCAAGTTCTTTCGAAAGTTTATTGTATCTCTTTTCGCTCTTTTTTTTGAGATACTTCATATGAGTATGGCGGTTTGCCACCATTTGAAGCAAGCCACGTCTTGAGTGGTTGTCTTTATGGTTTTTTTTCAAGTGCGCAGCTAGGTCGGTAATCTTTCTTGTTAAAATAGCCACCTGCACCTCAGTAGACCCAGTGTCTTTATCGTTTACTCTGTGTTTCTTGATAATATTTAGTTTTTTCTTTGCCGTTAACATTAAAGCAACTGTAGCATACATCTCGGAAAAATGCAACCCCATCGCATCAAATCATCTAAAATGACACCCAAATCCATATATTAAAAAAACTCCCCGCCGTACTTAAAGTACGACGGATTTTGTTTTATCGTATTTTTAAGCACAAGGCGAATTAACACCTGCGCCAAAAACCACCCCAAGGAGTCCAACACCAAATGGCGCTGTTACCCGTATAAGGAGCTAGACGTTCTTCCAACTCCCTATTTATATTATCCCGATCTGCAACAAGGCTTTTCACTGCTTCTTCCATGTCCTCGGGAGTCACGTCGGGGAACAATACTGTCCTTTTTCTCATCGGAGGAGAGTTCCAAAGATCACAAAATACTTTCCCGTCTGTGTTCTCTTTCATGATGGTGTGTCCTCATTCCACTGAAATACTTCTTTTTTCATCGTATCACACCGACTTTGCAATGACAACATACTATAAAGCGCCGGCTTTAGCCGGCGCTTTATTTATAAATTTTATCCCGGCGATCAATAAGATTGATAATAATTATTCCATCCTCAATGTCAAAAATTGCTCTGTAATTTCCTATCCTGAAGCGATAGTCGCCGGCTTTATTGTCACGAATCTTCTCCGCAAATTTAAAAGGGTCTTTTTGAGATAAATAAAAATCCAGTTTTTTAATTATTATGGCTCTGGATCTGAATTCTAGTTTTGATAGATATTTATCAACACTTGGACGAAATATATGGGGATACATAATCGTCTTAAGATATCTTATATTTCTTCTTTAATTCGGCAACGGTAAAACCGCCTTTTTCTTTTCTGGCTCTTGTTATCTTTTTCAGGTAATTCTTGCTTGAAACCGCCTCAAGATCTTCCAAAAAAGACTCTATGCTATGCTGAAAAACTTTTTTGTTCGGAATGAAAAAACCGACAACCTTTTTGTCTAGGGTTATTTTTTGAACACCTATCGGAGATTTATTTTGTTTTATGTCCGCTGTTATCATGTTCAAATAATATCAAACTAAAATTATTTTGCAACAAAGCGAGGATATTCCTTTTTGAAATCCTTGCGCAGTAACCGTCCAACATAAGCGAGCATCATTTTCATTTTATAAGCATTGCGAAAGGTGGGCTGGAAACGAAAGAGGCGGAGCAGGAAAACGAGACTGTCTGACGACCGAAGGGAGGCTTTGCACTGCTGTTTGTAGTCAATCGCTTCACCTGCCTATTGGCAGGAACGCTCTTGAACAAACAGGGAGGAGTTTCGAATTTTCCGTTGCAAAGCCAACTATCGTCTCCGTCCGCCGAAGCATTCTGCTTATAAAATGAAAATGATGCGAGTGGTTTTTACCCCTTCTTCGCAATGATCTCATCCGCTACGTTTTGTGGTACGATGTCGTATTTATCAAACTCCATAGTGAAGCTCGCGCGACCTTCTGTCATTGAACGAAGTGTTGTAATGTAACCAAACATTTCTGAAAGAGGGACCCTTGCTTTTACCGCTTTATTCATACCCCTGTCCTCCATTCCTTCAATCTGCCCTCGTTTTGATGATAAGTTACCACTCACATCTCCCATGAAATTATCGGGGGTAATCACCTCCACTTTCATAACCGGCTCCAAAAGTACGGGGCTTGCCCTCTTTGCTCCATCCTGCAATGCCTGAGAAGCGGCTATCTTGAAGGCAATCTCGGAAGAATCAACATCATGATAAGAACCATCGTAAATTTTTGCTTTAACATCTACCACCGGAAAACCTGCAACAATGCCGTTTTTCATAGCCTCTTGTATACCTGCCGATACAGCCGGAATATATTCTCTAGGAACAACACCGCCTACAATGGCATTAGTAAATTCGTATCCTTTACCGGATTCATTAGGGCTAAATTCGATCCAAACATGGCCGTATTTCCCTCGTCCACCTGATTGTTTAATAAATTTTCCTTCTGAATTTACAGTTTGTAAAATAGTTTCTCTATAAGCAACTTGAGGCTTACCAATATTTGCCTCAACATTAAATTCTCTTTTCATCCGTTCCACCAAAACCTCGAGATGCAATTCACCCATCCCACTAATTAAAGTTTGTCCGGTTTCTTCGTCGGTTTTAACTTTAAAAGTCGGATCTTCATCGGCTAACTTTATAAGAGCATTAGAAAGTTTATCTTGATTGGCTTTGGTCTTCGGTTCAATAGCAATTTGAATAACCGGTTCAGGAAAAACAATTTTTTCCAGCATTACCGGATCTACTTCATCACAAAGCGTATCGCCTGTTCTAGTATGCTTTAATCCAACTGCCGCACCAATATCACCGGCTATTACTTCATCAATTTCTTCCCGATGATTGGCATGCATTTGTAACAATCTGCTAATTCTTTCCTTTTTCCCGCTTGTTGAGTTAAAAATATATGAACCTGACTTTAGTTTCCCGGAATAAACCCTAAAGAAAGTAAGCTTTCCAACATAAGGATCACTCATAATTTTAAAAGCAAGAGCAGTAAATTTTTCATTCTCATCAATTTTCCTTTTAACTATATCGTTTATCCCAATATGATGAGCTTCAACTTCTTTAAAATCAACCGGAGAAGGCAAAAAATCTACTATGGAATCGAGTAGTTTTTGAATACCCTTATTTTTAAAAGCAGAGCCACACAAAACGGGAATTATCTTCAGCTCGATAGTAGCTCTTCTCAAAACATCAATAATTTCCTGCTGACTAATCTCCTCACCGTCAAGATACTTCTCTAAGAGAGTATCATCCACTTCGGAGACTGCCTCCAACATTTCAGTCCTGTATTTACCGGCAATTTGTTTAAGATCATCGGGAATTTCCATTTCATCGAAAGTGGCACCAAAAGTTTCTTCATGATACATACGAGCCTTAAACGATATCAAGTTTATGATTCCGGAGAATAGATCACCTTCACCAATAGGAATATTGATAGGGATAGCATTAGCTGCCAGTCTGTCTTTCATCATCTGCACTGCATTATAAAAGTCTGCACCGGTTCGGTCCAGTTTATTTATAAAAGCTATTCTAGGAACTTTATATTTATCAGCTTGTCTCCAAACAGTTTCCGATTGAGTTTCCACACCGCCGACAGCACAGAAAAGAGCAACGGCACCATCCAGAACTCTCAAAGAACGCTCTACCTCAACGGTAAAATCAACATGACCAGGTGTATCAATTATATTGATTTGGTGATCTTTCCAATGGCAAGTTGTTGCGGCACTAGTGATGGTTATACCTCTTTCCTTTTCCTGATCCATCCAGTCCATTGTTGCAGCACCATCATGAACCTCACCCAATCGATGTAATTTCCCCGTATAAAATAATATTCTTTCGGTTGTAGTAGTTTTTCCGGCATCTATGTGAGCCATAATTCCAATATTACGGACTTTATTTATAGGATATTTCTTCATCATATTTATATTTCACTTTTTCTCTTTGTTATTCATCAATTCTTAATTACCTAGTCACCATTTGAAATGAGCAAATGCTTTATTAGCTTCAGCCATTTTATGTGTATCTTCTTTTTTCTTTACTGCAGGACCTTCACCGTTAGAAGCGGCAATTAATTCAGCAGCAAGCTTTAAAGCCATGGATTTATCATTCCTAGCCCTTGAGTAGGTTTTAATCCACCTCATAGCCAGTGCAGTCCTTCTTTCGGGTCTTACTTCCGTTGGAACTTGATAAGTTGCCCCGCCGACCCTTCTGCTCCTAACTTCGATTAATGGCTGCGTATTATTTATTGCTTTTTTAAAAATTTCCAGCCCATCTTTCTTAGTTCTATCGGATATCATATCAAACGCCGAATATACTATTTTTCGAGCTTTAGATTTTTTCCCGTCATATATTATAGTGTTAATAAACTTTGCCACCAAAACATCATTATATTTTGGGTCAGGTTTTAAATATCTTTTTTCTGCTCTATTTTTTCTCATTATAATTTTTTAGCCTTAGGTTTTTTTGCACCATATTTAGATCTGCCTTTTTTCCTTTCTTCGACACCGCTTGTGTCTAACGTACCACGAATAATATGATACCTTACGCCCGGCAAATCTTTAACCCTACCGCCTCTTATTAACACAATAGAGTGTTCTTGTAAATTGTGCCCTTCACCCGGTATATAAGCAGTTACTTCTATACTATTTGTTAATCTTACTCTTGCAACTTTCCTTAAAGCGGAATTCGGCTTTTTCGGAGTTGTAGTATAAACCCTCGTACATACACCTCTCTTTTGAGGACATGCCTCAAGTGCCGGGGCTTTATTTTTGGCTAATATTTTGACCCGTCCTTTACGAACAAGTTGATTTATTGTGGGCACTGATTATACTCCTAATTTTGTCACTCTAAAAAAAATTCAGACTTCTAATATAGCTCTTAAGCTAAAAATTGTCAAGGAAATATGTAAATATTTCTACTTTAATAAATTGATGGAATATAAAAACCATTTTCCAGAAGATTTTAAAAAATAATTTTTATTCTCTTCAAATCCTTCATAAAAAAATGTTAATCTAAGACAAGAAGGATTAAGGAAGAAATCCGACTCCCGGATAGGAATCGGATTTTACAATAAAGAATTATTCAGCTTGAACTTTATGATCATCCGTTTCGGACTCAGTAACAGGTTCTTCAGTTTCTAAGATTAGATCAATAAATTTTTTCAAACCTGTTCCGGCAGGAATAAGATGTCCCATAATTACATTTTCTTTTAAGCCCAACAGATGGTCCGTTTTAGCTTCAATCGCTGCATTGGCAAGAACTTTTGTAGTCTCTTGGAAAGATGCAGCGGAGATAAAGCTCTCAGTAGATAAAGCGGCTTGTGTTATACCTAACAGTACATGTTCAAAAGTGGCCGGTTCGGCATCTTTACCCACTATCATTTTTTTACTTTTCTTTTTAAGGTCTGCATTTACTTCTCTAAATTTATTTTTAGGTATAAGTTGACCATTTTGATATTTTGAATCACCTTTATCTTCAATAGATACCATTGACATAACTTTGTTATTCTCTTCAATGAATTCATTACGATCAACGATATCTTCCTCTAAAAATGTAGTATCTCCCGGAGATACGATTTTTATTTTTTTAAGCATTTGACCTACGATAACTTCAATATGTTTATCATTTATTTTTACACCTTGCAACCTGTACACATCCTGAATTTCATTTACCAAATATTCTTGAACAGCGCTAGTACCTTTGATTTTTAAAATATCATGTGGATTTATCGGGCCATCGGTTATTTTTTCGCCGGCTGGTATTTCATCATTTTCCTGCACAAGAATATGTTTCCCTAATGGAACATTGTATTTTTTCTCGTCCGATTTGTCAGGTGCAGTAATAATTATTTCACGTGAACCTTTTTTGCGAGCTCCGAATTTAACCGTACCTTCAATTTCAGATACAATTGCAGTTTCCTGCGGGCTTCTAGCCTCGAATAATTCGGTTACTCTCGGCAAACCGCCTGTAATGTCTCTACTCTTTGAAGCTTGCTTTGAAATTTTGGCCATAATAGTACCGGGTGAAACCAATTCACCTTCATCAACGGATAAATAAGCTCTCGTCGGTATATTAAAAGTTTTACTATTTCCATCTTCAGCTTCGATAGAAATACTAGGCGTAAGTGTTTTATCTTTAGATTCGATTACTACTTTTTGTACGTGCCCCGTTTGTTCATCAGTTACCTGCTGGATAGTCGAGCCTTCTTTCATATCAATAAACTTAACCCTACCGGGAATATCTGTTAAGATTACAGCATTGTAAGGATCGTGATTATATAAAGGATTTCCTTTTTTGACGAGATTTCCGTCATTTACCACCAATTCTGCTCCATATGGTACATCATACTTCTTAATTTGTCTGTTATTTTCATCATATACCCCGATAACTCCTCTACGCCCGGTAACCACTTTCACTGTTCCCAAAAAATCAGATTTTTCAACAAATGTTAATCTCTCAAATTTGACTACACCTTCTACAGAAGATTCAACTTGTGACTGACTGGCAATTCTTGAAGAAGTACCTCCAAGATGAAAAGTTCTTAGAGTAAGCTGGGTACCCGGTTCGCCTATTGATTGGGCGGCAACAATACCGACTGCTTCACCTATTTCCACAAGTTTACCATTAGTAAGATTTCTTCCATAACATTTTACACATACACCGCGCTTCGATTCACATGTTAACACTGTTCTAATATAAACAGAATCAATATTAGCGTCTTCAATTTTTTCTGCTATCTCTTCGGTAATAGGTTCTCCCGTAGAGATAATCAGTTCATCGGTCCTTGGATCGTAAATGTCTTCTTGCACAACACGTCCGGTAATTCTTTCAGCAAGAGGCTCTCTTTCCTGTTCCACATCTTTTAAAGCAGTAACTTGTATGCCTAGTATAGTTCCGCAATCTAATTCTCTAACTATTACGTCTTGTGAAACATCAACCAATCTTCTGGTTAAATATCCGGCATCGGCAGTTTTAAGTGCCGTATCAGCCAGACCTTTTCGAGCTCCGTGTGTTGAAATAAAGTATTCAAGCACCGACAATCCTTCTTTAAAATTAGCAACAATTGGATTTTCTATAATTTCGCCTGCTTGACCAGATAATGATTTTTGAGGTTTCATCATTAAACCACGCATACCGGCAAGCTGACGAACCTGTTCTTGAGAACCCCTTGCACCGGAATCAACCATCATGTGAAGTGAATTAAAGCCTTGATTATGGACACGAATTTTTTCCATTAATGCTCTCGCTACATCATTCGTAGTATGTGTCCAAACATCAATAATTTTATTGTAACGTTCGGCATCGGTAATAACACCTTGTTCATGTTCATTAAGAATAGATGTTACTTTTTGATTCGCTTTTTTTATTAATTCACCTTTCTCTTCGGGAATTATCATATCGGCATAACTAACCGATAGACCACCGGCAGTGGAATATCTGAAGCCAAGCTCTTTCAAATCATCAAGGAATTTGGCAGTGACTTTATTGCCTAATTTCATAAACATCTTTGCGATAAAACCACCAAATGTTTTCTTAATTAAGAGCTGATTAAAATATCCCATTTCTTTTGGGACAATTTGATTAAAAATTACTCTCCCGGTTGTCGTTTCAACTCGCTCACCGTTCATTCTCACTTTGATTTTAGCATGCAGCCCAAGAACTTTGGAATTATATGCAATTATAACCTCATCGGTAGAACCAAAGATCATTTCCTCCCCTTTTTCGCCTTCTTTGAATTTCGTAAGATAGTAACAACCTAGTACTATATCTTGAGTGGGTACAACGATAGGACCGCCATTCTGGGGCGAAAGTATGTTATGGCTGCTTAACATTAATAATGCTGCTTCCAATTGAGCTTCATATGAAAGAGGAATATGAACAGCCATCTGATCACCGTCAAAATCTGCGTTAAATGCGGTACAAACCATTGGATGCAATTGTATTGCACGACCATCAATTAACAATGG
>CBFDUR010000032.1:0-9933 GCA_965613005.1 uncultured Ignavibacteriales bacterium | reverse complement strand
AAATAGAGACGCAGATTTAACAGCTCAAGCACTTGTTTTATACTTTTTAAAGTGATTTATCGTAAGAACATTGCAAAGTATAGCTGTCATTTATTGTAATTTATCAATAATCATAAGTTTAGAATAAGTGAAATATGGAAATGAAAGTTGGTTTATCATATAACCCGGGTATTCGCATTTTTACACTTTCATCTCCAATTTTTATGCTCCCAGTATTGCTTATCCGCTACTATATCTACTTCCGGTTTATTGATGTACTAGATTCTCGAATAATTGATTTGCTATGATCTTTGCTATTTCCGTATGATATTTAAATAGTTCTAACTGTGCTCTATTGGTTGTGATAAACACCAATTAAAATTTTTACTTGCTATTTCATTATTTTTCATATCAGAGACCACTTAAGTTTTTATTTTATTCGTTAATTTGTTAATTTATTGATTCTTGGAGTCTCTTTTTCTTCTTTTACTAAAAAATTTCAATTAACTTTTAATATAAACCGGTTTTTATTTTTATTGACTCTAAATCAATAAATACAGAAATTAAATAAAAGAATTTTTCATTGTTTTCACATTAAAACGTTTTGGGGCTATAGCTCAGTTGGGAGAGCGCTTCGTTCGCAATGAAGAGGTCGGGAGTTCGAGCCTCCCTAGCTCCACTTGAATAAAGGTTCATATTTTTAAACCGTTTTTATCCTCGAAAAAATATTTAATTAAAATATTCAGAAATGAAATAAAGCAAAACCAATCTTGTTTTTCCACTGATTTTTATCTTAAGATTCTGGTCTTATATAGAAGTTAACAACTAAATTCTTGTATTTTTTGCCTGTCGAGTGTAATTTTTTTTTATTACACGGAGTAAAGAAATATTGAAAGAAAATAAGTTATTAATTGACTGTCTTGCCGGCAAAGCATGCTTCATCCGACGAATCGAGTTCTCAATGAGGAATGTGTAATCAGACAAAATTATGAAACATTCAACTGAGATACTCTTTTTAATTAGATAATGACTATCCGGTCAATTTTTAGTCGCCGAAGGTAATATTCAATTTTCATTTTTGAGATTAGTTATTTATATTTAAACTTATTCAAAAAACAATCAAATGGATATTGATTATAAATGACTAATAAATATGATATTGTAATACTAGGTGGAGGTCCCGGCGGATATGTAGCTGCTATCCGTGCTGCACAGTTAGGATTTAAAACAGCCGTTATCGATAAAGATAAACTAGGCGGAATTTGTTTGAATTGGGGTTGTATTCCTACAAAATCACTCTTAAAGAATGCTGAAATCTACGATGCAATGAAAAATCATTCCCAGGACTTTGGGATTAAAGTGAGCGGACTGGAATTCGATTTTGGCAAAATAATTAAGCGTAGCAGGGATATCTCCGATAGGATTACAAAAAATGTAGAATTACTAATCAAGAAAAACAAAGTGGGTAGGCTGCGAGGATTCGGGAAGTTTGTTTCCAAAAAACAACTCGATATATTTGATAAAAACGGGGAGAAAATCGATTCCGTTGTTGCGGATAATATTATTGTTGCAACAGGCGCTAGACCGAAAACGATTCCTTTCATTCCGGTTGATAAAAAAATGATTATCACAAGTACCGAAGCAATGATTTTGCCTGAACAACCTAAAGAAATGATTATAATAGGCGCAGGCGCTATAGGAATTGAATTTGCATATTTTTATTCGGTCCTAGGAACTAAGGTTATCATTTTGGAAATGCTTGATCAAATTCTTCCTGTAGAAGATAAGGAAGTCTCGGAAACTCTGAGGAAAAATTTTAAGAAACGTGGGATTGAAATTTATACAAGTGCTACTGTCGAGGATGCAAAAGTAAAAGGGAACAAAGTTTATGTTAAAGTTCGAATAAATGGAGAAACGAAGAAATTGACCGCCGATAAAGTCCTAAAAGCCATCGGTGTTACCGGTAATGTAGAAGGATTCGGCTTAGAGGAATTGGGAGTTGAGATTTACAAAAATCATATAAAAGTCAATAAGTCAACTTATGAAACTAATGTTAAAGGAATTTATGCCATCGGTGATGTAATAGGACCACCTTGGTTGGCACATGTTGCATCGCATGAAGGAATTCATTGCGTGGAAAAAATCAAAGGTTTGAAAGTTCCGGATATAAATTATGAAAATATTCCCGGATGTACTTATTGTCAACCTCAAGTTGCCAGCGTTGGTTTAACGGAAGAAAAAGCAAAAGAGGCAGGCTATAAAATAAGAATCGGTAAATTTCCGTTTGCCGCAAGCGGTAAAGCTTTTGCTATCGGAGAACGGGAAGGTTTTGTTAAGTTTATTTTTGATTCAAAATACGGCGAAATTTTGGGAGTTCATATTATTGGGGCAGAGGCAACTGAATTAATTGCCGAGGCTACTTTAGCAAAATCACTTGAAGCTACCGGTGAATCGATCATTAAAACTGTACATGCTCATCCGACCCTTGCAGAATCTATTATGGAAGCTGCGGGAGTTGCTTACGGAGAAGCAATTCATATTTAATGAGCCGGAGAAAAAGTTTCATTGATCTTATGTGTTTATGAGATGTTTAATATTATTCAGGAGAAATTTTAATTTTGGTTGGAAAAAAAAGCAGAGTGTTAACTTATTGCGATTTAGGATTAATAGATTATAAAGAAGCATGGGAGCTTCAAAGAAAAACTTCTGAATTTGTCTATCATGAAGAAATTTCGGATGTTTTTTATATGTTGGAACATCCGAATACTTATACTCTTGGGAGAACCGCCGATAAAAAACATTTAATCAGTTCAAAAGAATATCTTGATAAAAATAAAATTTCCGTCTATGATATTGATCGGGGAGGAGATATTACTTATCACGGACCGGGACAAATAGTTGGTTATCCTATCATCAAATTAGAAGAATGGCAAAAAGATACTCATAAATATTTAAGGGCACTTGAAGAAGTTATAATAAGAACCTGCGCGGAATATAAATTAACGGGAATACGCGACTCAAAATATACCGGAGTATGGATTGAAAATAGAAAAATTGCAGCAATCGGAATTAAAATAAGCAGATGGATCACTATGCACGGATTTGCCTTTAATGTCGACACGGATTTATCATTATTTAATGGAATTATACCATGCGGTATTGCCGACAAAGAGGTAACTTCTATTGACGGAGAATTAAACAAGCAAATAGAAATTCCCGAAGTAAAAGCAAAACTTTTAAAGCATTTCCGGGAAGTTTTTAATTATGACGAAATATTAAATCTTCAAAAAGAAGAAATTTTATCCTTACAGTTAACCAAAAGCTAAAGAGGAAAGGTTTAGAATGGCTAAAAAAAATTCATCAAAAAGTGATATCATAACCTATAGCATTAAATCAAAAAGAACAAAACATGGTAATTCAAATAGTAATAATGGTAGAGTAACGGCTATCCAAAAGAACAAGACAAAGATGTCTTTAAGTTTCGGAAAAGAAGATCCGATAAAAGTGCTTCGATGTATGCTAATGGGTAGAAGCATTGATAATAAAGCAATGAATCTTCTAAGACAGGGAAAAGCGTTTTTTCATATTGCCGGTTCGGGACATGAGGCTATTCAAGTTGCCGCAGGTTTATCCGTAGATTTAAAGAAGGATTGGTTGTTTCCGTATTATAGAGATATTGCCTTAGCAATGTGCGTAGGAGTTACTCCCACAGATTTTTTCCTTCAATTCTTTGCCCGGGTTGATGATCCTTCATCAGCCGGACGTCAGCTACCTAACCATTGGGGAAATGTAGAAATAAATTTACCCGCTCAATCGAGCCCCACAGGAACGCAATTCTTAATTGCAGTTGGAGCTGCATTGGCAATGGTTAAAAGAGGTGAACGAAATGTTGTTTATGTCAGCAGTGGAGAAGGAACTACTAGCCAAGGTGAATTTCATGAAGCAATAAATTGGTCGAGCCGTGAAAAGTTGCCGGTTTTATTCATTATTGAAAATAATAAATATGCCATATCAGTACCCGTGCGATTACAAAGTGGAGGAAAAGAACATTCTATTGCAGCGATGATGTCAGGTTATGTAAATCTTTACCATGCTAAAATTGACGGGACAGATTTTGAAGAATCTTATAAAACCGTTCAAAAAGCAATCGATTATATTAAAAGCGGTAAAGGACCGGCTTTAATTGAAGCGGAAGTGGTAAGACTTTTATCTCATTCTTCATCGGATGATCAAAAAAAATATCGTGATCCGACGGAATTAAAAGAAGAAGCAAAAAGATGTCCTATTAAACAATATTCCGAAAAATTAATCAACACAGGAATAATTACTAAAGAAGAATTCAATAACCTAAAAGAAGATGTAAAACAAATAATTGATAATGCGGCTGAAGAGGCTGCTAAATCAAAAGACCCGGACCCCGGCACTACGGCTAAATATGTATTTGATGAAAGCGGTTTGAAAGATACTTTTGAATATGAAAAGGCAAAGCCCTCCGGTAAATCGGTTGTTATGGTTGATGCTATAAACCACGCTTTACATGAAGAGATGGAAAGAAATGATAAAATTTATATTTTCGGTGAAGATGTAGCCGATAAAAAGGGTGGAGTATTTTCGGCAACAAAAGGTCTTTCCACCAAGTTTGGCGAGCAGAGGGTTTTTAATTCTCCACTAGCCGAAGCAAGCATTATCGGAGTTGCTACAGGTATGGCATTAACCGGATTGAAACCGGTAGTGGAAATTCAATTCGGTGATTATATATGGCCTGCATTTATGCAATTTAAAGACGAACTGACAACTATTCGATATAGATCTAATAATTATTGGAATGCCCCGGTCGTTGTTCGTGTGGCTGTCGGAGGTTATATTCATGGTGGTTTATATCATAGTCAAAATATAGAATCTATCTTTGCACATATTCCCGGTTTATATATTGCTTATCCTTCCAACGCAGCGGATGCCAAAGGATTATTAAAAACGGCAATCAGGCTGAATGATCCTGTTTTGTTTTGCGAACATAAAGGATTATACAGACAAAGTTTTGCAACTTCTCCCTCTCCCGATAAAGATTATTTGATACCTTTCGGTAAAGCAAAAGTTGTTCGTGAAGGTAAAGATATAACTGTCGTTTCTTACGGAGCTTCTTTGTGGGACGTGGTGCTGGCAGCAAAAAAACTGGAGAATGAAGGTTATTCAATTGAGGTGATTGACCTGAGAACGATTATTCCTTTGGATGAAGAAACAATTTTTAATTCCGTCAAAAAAACTAATAAGGTGATTATTGTACATGAAGACACTTTTACTGCAGGATTCGGAGCTGAGATAGCTGCTAGAATAGCCGATAATTGTTTTCAATTTCTCGATGGTCCTATTAAAAGAATTGCAGCTAAAGATTCACATGTCCCTTATTCCCCTATACTTGAGAATGCTGTTCTACCGAATAGGGAACAAATTTATGAAGTAATTAAAGATTTATTAAGATATTAAGTTAAAAAGAATTTAGGAGCTATCGTTATGGATGTGGTAATGCCGAAAATGGGGGAAAGTGTTAGTGAAGGAACTATTATTAAGTGGAATAAAAAAGCCGGTGATACAGTGAAACAGGACGAAATAATTTTTGAAATTAGCACTGATAAAGTTGATACTGAAATTCCTTCACCCTCTGCCGGCATCCTTTCTAAAATAATTGTTCAAGAAGGTGAAACCGTTGAAGTTGGTACAGTTGTGGCTCTTATAGCTGAAAGTGGTGGAGGAAAAGCTTCATCAGATACTGAACTACAGGTAGAGAATAAATCTGCAGAAACTATTTCATCTGAGGTTAATCTGGATAAAGAGGTGAAAAAAGATGAAAAAAATGAAGAGATTATTCCGAAGCAAATGGAAACCGTTGAGGTATCAAAGCCGGATAATGTTGAAGAAATAGAGATCCAAATGCCGAAGATGGGTGAATCGGTAATGGAAGGAACTATCATTAAATGGCATAAAAAAACAGGCGATAAAGTAAAAAAAGATGAAACTATTTTTGAGATAAGTACCGATAAAGTTGATACGGAGGTTCCTTCACCTGCCGACGGCGTTCTCTTTGAAATCTTGGTGGGTGAACAAGAGACGGTGGAGGTTGGAACTGTGGTAGCTAAATTATCTACTGAAGATGTGCATGTTAATGAAATTTCAAATGAAAAAAAATCAGAGAATATACAACCCAAAAGGGGAGTAATAATTGAAAAAGAAAAATCCACACCTTCTGCAATGAATGAAAATTTTTATAATGTGAAAGCATCTTCATTAGAAAAAATTGTTCTTAAAGAAAATAAAGGGACTAATAAATTTTTATCACCGCTTGTTTTAAGTATTGCGAGGAAGGAAAATGTAAGTTTTGATGAAATTGATAAAATAAACGGGAGCGGACTTGATGGTAGAGTTACGAAAAAAGATATTTTGAATTATATTGAAAAGAGGAAACAAGCCGAACATGAACTTCTCACAAAACCGGAAGAGCGACCTGTGAGTGAAATTCCTAAAAAAATTCAGAGAGCTGCTGCTCCCGGATTTCTTTCTTCTACATATATGGAACCGGTTTATTCATCGGATGAAGTGGAAAAAATTCCGATGGATAATATTCGTCAGACAATAATGCAGCACATGGTCAACAGTCGTGACACTTCTGTTCACGTTTCTGCAATGTTAGAGGTCGATATTTCAAAAATTTATAATTTTATACAAAAGTATAGAAATAAATATCTAACGGAAGAAGGGATAAAACTGACATATACTCCTTTTGTAGCGCATGCTTGTGTAAAGGCTTTGAAAGAATTTCCATTGATTAACTCCACAATTGAAGGTTCGACTATTATCCGGAAGAAATTTATTAATCTCGGTATAGCGGTGGCAATTGAACCTGCCGGGTTGATCGTACCTAATATTAAAGATGCCGACCAAAAAAATATTATCGGTTTAACAAAATCAATATCCGATTTGGCCGGTAGATCCAGAACGAAAAAATTGACTCCGGACGATATCACGAACGGAACATTTACCATAACTAATTACGGTATTTTCGGTACGATATTCGGTACCCCAATAATTAATCAACCTGAAATTGCGATACTTGGTATGGGTACAGTTGTTAAGAAACCGGTTGTTATTGAAGTGGACGGAATGGATACAATTGCCGTAAGAACGACAATGGCATTAACCCTTTCGCATGATCATAGATTAATTGATGGTATGATGGGTGGTAGGTTTTTGAAATCTATCAAAGATACTTTAGAAAATTTCAACGAAAATTCAATTTGACTCCATCCAACTCAAAAAGATATTCTTTATATAATAAGCGTTTTGAATTTCAGTTAAAATAGGATTAAAAAAATGAATTTCCCAATTGTTAGATTGAGTTCGGATAAGTAAGGGTAAGAATAATAATGATAATAAATCAGCATCAAAGAGAATATAAGGAAAAAATTGAGAAAACTAACTTACCCCTAGGAAGGAGACCTGATTGGTTAAAAGTTAAATTGCCTACAGGAAAGAATTACAACAATGTAAAAGATTTGATGCGAAAACAGTTGCTTCATACGGTATGCGAAGAGGCACGTTGTCCCAACATTTCCGAGTGCTGGAATCGTCGCACTGCAACTTTCATGATATTGGGTGATGTTTGTACGCGTAGTTGCGGCTTTTGTAATGTAAAAGTCGGTATGCCAAATGAATTGGATTTCGATGAACCCCTAAGAGTTGCCGACTCCGTTAAGGAATTAAATTTACGTCATGTGGTAATTACATCTGTAGACAGAGATGAATTAAAAGACGGTGGTGCATCGATTTTTAGTGAAACAGTAAGATTAATAAATGAAAAAATACCGGATACCACGGTGGAAATTCTTATCCCGGATTTTAGAGGCGATGAAGCTGCTTTCAATATTATAATGAAAAATCCACCCGATATATTAAACCATAATTTAGAAACCATTGAACGTTTATATCATGTTGTTCGTCCGCAAGCAAAATATAAACGAAGTTTAAACTTAATACGATGGTTCAAAAACAGAAACTTAAAAACAAAGAGTGGTATAATGGTAGGCATTGGCGAAAAACCGGATGAGGTTTTAAAGTTAATGCAAGATCTTGTTGAAAGCGGTTGTGATATATTGACGATTGGTCAATACATGCAACCTACAAAAAGACATTTACCTGTTGATAGATTTGTAAATCCCGGAGAATTCATGATGTATAAAGAAGAAGGTTTGAAAAAAGGTTTTAAAATTGTTGAATCTTCTCCTCTTGTTAGAAGTTCTTATCATGCCGATGAACAAGCGCGCTCTCTTCTAACAAGAAAGGAAGTTTATTAAAAAATAATTGAGTTATATACTTACATACATTTTATCATTTCAAATATAAAAGGCTTTTGATTAACCATTCCGTTAATAATTTTATCGAAAATGCCTCCTTCTTGTTAGGCAAAAAGAAACGAGGACTAAGAGGGTGGAATAATATAGAATTATCAGTTAAATCTTTGTTTTTTTTACAAAGAAATTAATGTGAAATAATATTTTGATGCGCTGTTGATTAAAATTAACCCCGTTAGATAATCATAATAAGTTTTCATTATTTGTTAAAATAATGTATCTAACGGGGTCAATTAGAATAATTAGAAATTTAAAAATGCAATAGTTTAAACATAATGTCTAAATTTGCGGTTTACTGCGATATGATATACACAGTAATAATCAATCGTATGAAAGAGAATATGCAACTACACGTCTTTCGCCGAAGGAGGAGCTTAGCTCAACACAGGATTATACCTCAGTCCGGCTATATCGACGGATTCGGTATGAATCCTTTATAACGTTAGGGGTGCTTTAATGCTTACACTAACACCTTTTTTAAATGCTTTTTCGTATTCATTAAACTTGCGTTTCTAAAATGTCTGTTAACTTCATTTATCAATTTATACGGACGATTAAACGCTTCTTGAGATACCTTAAAATAATCAGATAATTTTCGAATTGTCTCTTTTGAAAGACCTTTTTGATAATTTAAAATTTTGGAAACAGTGCCTTTTGATAAGCCTAATATTTCCACAAGGTCTTTAGCTTTCAAGTTATTAGCTTCCATCAACGATTTTATCAATTCTACGGGATTAACATCTTCAAATGAATTGTGTTCAATATCCCATTTCTCAATTAAAAGAGTAAGCAAATCAATTTCATCTTCATATTCTTTTTTACCAGAAAATGTCAAATTTTCTAGTATATGGCAATACTCATTATATTGTTTTTTTGTTTTTACTATAGTGTATTTTAATGTCTTCATTTTCTAACTCCTAAATACTAATATACATTAACGGTATATTGCTTTCCTTCGTTACATAATTTTGTGTATTCCGAATGTGTCCCAATCCATTTGACAAACAAATGAACTCTTTTCTTTCCAAAATGATAACTGCATATCATTCTATATTTGTTTCCGCCAATATTAAAAACAACACGTTTGGAACTTTTCCCCAAAATATCAGCACTATTAAAAGTGGAAATAATATCATTTGGTTCTTTCCATTGAACCCATTTTAAAATTGAAAGCCAAAGTGAAAAAGCTGATTTACTTTGACTGTTACTTTTTACATATTCTTCAATTGTTTGCTTTTTTATCAAATGTGTTTTCATAAAAATGAAATATACAAAAAAGTTTCATATAAGGAAACTATAAATTTAATAAAATTCGCAGAACCCCTAACGGCGTTGCCGCTAAACCGTCCGCCCCGAACAGCGATGTAGCTTAAATACGGCAACTTTATAGTTACGAAAATATTTAATTAACATTACAAAGTTTAACAACAATGTTAAACGAACAACGAAAACTAAAAAACAACAAAAAAACCGACACCGTTTTGGCGGTCGCTTTGAGTTGCGGGTTGAACTAAGCCGCAAAGCGGCAGATTCCTTTTCAAAGCTACAATAT
>CBFDUR010000031.1:0-10070 GCA_965613005.1 uncultured Ignavibacteriales bacterium | reverse complement strand
AGTCCTCATCAAGGCTGCAAAAATCACCGACCAGCTCTTCTGGAAACAAGCCTATGGCGAAGAGAAGGAATTGATGGCTAAACTTAAAACTGACAAACAGAGAAATTTTGCCAGTTTGAACTACGGTCCCTGGGATCGGCTCAATGGAGATAAACCACTCTTCACCGGTATTTCTAAAAATTGCATGCTGATAGGCATCGCCGAGATTAATACTGCCGCGGTAATTAGGCTGGAATACAAAGAAACCATGCGCAGCCAATAACTGTGGAAGTACCGAGAACCTAACGGTAGAAGCCCCTTCAGGTCCGCCATGAATAACCAGTACGAGCGGATATTTCTTTCCAGCTTGATAATTAATTGGATAGTTCAGTACACCGTCTTCGTAAAATCTGTCCGGTCCTTTCCAATTAATTGTTTTCACTTTTGATAAGTTTAAACTATCTACAAATTTATTAAAGTGTGTGAGCCGGTTGGCTTTTGCATGCAAGGAAGTTAAAACATACAATTCTGTTGGATGCAAGGGAGTACTGCCTGTAAAAGCAACGACACCGTTTTTAGATACGCTTATACTGCCGTTATTGAGATTAACATTTCCCAAATCAAGCTGAATTGCGTTACCATCCAACGGCTGACGCCATATTACGGTTTGAGTACCTTTTTCTCCTGTCAATAGCATTGCTTTGCTGCTTGGAAGCCAAGCATAGCTGTTAATGTTACGTGCCAGTTTATGAGTAATATCGGTGATTTTATTGTTCACATCTGTATATACAGCATTACCGTTATTTTGATCTCCATTGCGCGGTCGGATAAAAGCGAGAATATTACCGGTGGGAGAATAAGAAGCCCAGCCTGATCCCTGTGCATCTACTACCTTCCGAATTTTTCCACCGCTTGTATCTACCTCAACAATAATTGAATGCCGGGAGTTTCCTTCCCAGACATCCGGAAAGCGCTGGAAAATAATTGAATTTCCTCCGGGATTCCAAGCAATCGGTGTAATTGTTTTTTGATCAGTACTGATACTTCGTATGCCTTCAGTCAACTGTTTTGCCTTTCCGCCTTTTGCCGATACAATCCATAAGTGCCAAGGTTGTACCGCGGCTTTAACAGTATAATTATTATCGGTTACATGAAACGCATCTTCGTGGTGTTTTATCGCTTTTGGATTGGGTATTGTATCTTGAGCGACAAATGCTATTTTCTTTCCGTCAGGGCTCCAAGCGTATTCACTAACCCCGGTCTTTGATTTGGTAATTCGAACGGGATCACCGCCATTCATGGGCATCACAAAAATTTGTGGTTTTTTAGTTTCATTATCTTTAGCTATAAATGCTAATCTTTCGCCTTTAGGTGACCATCTGAGATGAGAAATTCCTTCACGATTATATGTTAAACTTCGGAGTGATCCATCAGTAACATTTACAAGATCGATCTTCTGCTTGTTCTTGTCTTTCTTCCAATCGGGTCTTGAAACAATAATTGCAATATAATTGCCGTCGGGAGATATCCGGGGGCTTGAAAGATTTACCAGTTTACGCATATCCCTAAGTTGAAATGTCTGTTTTTTAGTCTGTGCTAAAACAATTCCAGACGTTAAAATTAGAAAAATAATAAAAACATTACGTATGAATTTCATGATTTAACCTTTTATATTATTGGAGTAATCTTACTAATTTTTGATTCTACTTTCAAGATATTTGAGTAATTAATAGAAATAACTAAATTAGTTTCTAGTTTTAACAATGAACGAAAAAACAATTACCGGCAATATTTTTACTCAACTTTTGTAACGGATAAATATTTTATTCAGAAAAATAAAGAAGCTTTATCAACTCAATCATATAATTTAAAAGTACGTAAAGAGCTTTGGAAAATTAGTGAAAAGATGATCGGATTAAAAGACAATGAGAATGATTAATTATTATTGTTCGGGTATAACTTTCAGTCTATTTTGAATTTAGAGAAAATTGTGTAGGTTTATCATGTTAAGATTAATAAATAATAAAATAATATATGAGCAAATTAAAATTTAAGGCGTCTATTACAACGTAATTATCTCATAATTAAAGGAGCTAATATGAAAAAATCTATATTATTAATTTCACTTATTTTATTGATTTACTTGCCGGATTTATTTGGGCAAATTAGTGCACGATTACTCCAATACCCCGATGTTTCCAGAACGAAAATTGTTTTCTCTTATGGCGGTGATATTTGGATTGCTCCCAAAGAAGGCGGAACTGCAGTAAAATTAAGCTCTCCAAAAGGAAGAGAAATTTTCCCAAAATTTTCACCGGATGGAAAAACAATTGCATTTAGCGGAGATTATGACGGCAACATCGATGTTTTTACAATACCGGTTAAAGGTGGTATCCCTACAAGAATTACGTCGTACCCAATGACGGATAGAATCTTGGACTGGACACCTGACGGAAAATCTCTTCTCTTTGTTTCATCAAGACAAAGCGGAAGACAAAGATTTGACCAAATTTATGAGGTTTCGGATAGAGGCGGTTTGCCTAAAAAATTACCTGTTGCTTACGGCGAATTTGGAGAAATTTCACCAAACGGTAAATTTTTGGCATTTACACCCCGCACACGTTTATTCCGTACCTGGAAAAGATATAGAGGCGGAATGGCTACCGATATCTGGCTTTATAATTTTAGAAACGGTACGGCTAAAGATATTACCAATAGCATAGCCAACGACGAGCTGCCAATGTGGTTCGGTAATAATATCATATATTTCCTTTCCGATAACGGTCCGCACGAGCGCTTTAATATTTGGGCTTATAGTTTAAAAACAAAAAAAATGAGACAAGTAACCTTTTTCAAAAATTTTGATGTTCACTTTCCTTCTATTGGACCTGAAGATATTGTCTTTGAAAACGGCGGAAACCTTTATTTGTTTTCTCTAAAAAACGAAAAGTATCATAAAGTCAATATCAATGTTGTAACGGATGAAATCACTTTAATACCTCATACCGAAAAGGTTAGTAAATATATAACCGGTGCAACTATTTCACCGGAAGGCAATAGAGTTATTTTTGATGCGAGAGGAGATTTATTTTCCGTTCCGGCTAAACACGGTGTAATTGTGAATTTGACAAAAAGTCCGGGAGTTTACGAGAGATTTCCGTCATGGTCACCAAACGGGAAATACGTTGCTTATTGGAGCGACCGTACCGGTGAATATCAATTAACAATGAAAAATATTGAAAAGCCGGATAGTGAAAAGAGTTTAACCTCTTTTAAAACCGGATTTAAATATAATTTGTATTGGTCGCCGGATGGTAAAAAATTAGCATTTATAGACAAAGCTATGAGAATCCGGATTTATGATATCAATAAAAACAAAACAATTTTGGTTGATAAAGGTTTGTGGATGTATAACGGAGCTTTGGAAAATTTCTCTGTAAGTTGGTCTTCCGACAGCCGTTGGATTGCTTATTCCCGTGGACTTGATAATCGACATGATGCTATTTTCCTTTATAATTTTCCTGAAAATAAGAGATATCAAGTTACCTCCGGTTTCTACAATAGTGACGATCCTGTATTTGGTACGTCAGGAAAATATCTCTATTTTTTAACTCAGCAAACTTTTAAACCGATATACAGCAGTATGCAAAATACTTTTATTTATACAAATGCTACTAAAATAGCTGCAGTTTCATTAAGAGATAATGTACCTTCAATTCTTGCACCGAGAAACGATGAAGTTAAAATAACGAAGAAAGAGAAAAAACCGGAAAAGACGAAAGGTTCTAAAAAAGAAAAAACAAAAAAGAACGAAAAGAAAATCGAGAAATTAAAAATTGATATAAATAATTTCCAAGAGAGAATGGTACTTTTGCCGATAAAAGCCGGGAGATACGGAGATTTAAGTGCGGTAAAAGGAAAATTAATCTTTCACCAATATCCAAATTCCGGTTCAGGCTCTAATGAAAAACCGGTAAAATATTACGATGTAAAAGAAAGAAAAGTAAAAACAATAATTAATAATGCAGATTTTTATCAGCTTACGGAAAACGGCAAAAAAATGCTTGTAGGTAAATCAAATAATTTTGCTATTATTAATGTTGAACCGAAACAAAAAATGTCGAAACTTCTACCGACAAATCAATTGCAAATGGTAATTCATCCAAGAGCTGAATGGAAACAAATATTTAATGATGTTTGGAGATTTTATCGCGACTACTTTTACGATCCACATATGCATGGTGTAAATTGGAATGAGATGAAAAATCGTTATGGCAAATTGCTTAATTATGCAATTACCAGATGGGATGTAAATTATATTATCGGACAATTTATTGGTGAATTAAGCTCATCTCATACTTATCGATTTGGCGGCGATCTTCAAAGAGGTAAACACGAAAACGTCGGCTTACTCGGTGTTAATTGGGAACTATCTAATGATACATATCGAATCAAAAAAATAATTCGTGCTGCTAAGTGGGACGATAATGTTCGCTCTCCTTTTGACGTTCCAAATATAAAAGTAAAAGCCGGTGATTATATCCTTAGTGTTAATGGAATAAAATTAGATCCGGCGAAAGATCCCTACTTCGCTTTTCAAGGCTTAGCAAACAAGACAGTTGAATTGACCGTAAATAATAAACCGAGTTATAAAGGCGCTTGGAAAGTAATTGTAAAAACTTTAAAAAGTGAAACGCGTTTACGCAATCTATCTTGGATTAATAAAAAAAGAGAAATGGTTGATAAAGCTACCGACGGTAAAATAGGATATATTTACGTGCCTAATACCGGGATTAGCGGACAGGATGAATTAGTTGAACAATTTCTAGCTCAAATTAACAAAAAGGGATTAATAATTGATGAAAGATTTAACAGCGGTGGACAAATACCCGATAGATTTATTGAAATGCTCAATAGAAAACTGATAGCATATTTTGCCGTTAGAGACGGTAAAAATTGGAAGTGGCCACCGGATGCGAATTTCGGTCCCAAAGTAATGTTGATTAACGGCTGGAGCGGTTCGGGTGGTGATGCATTCCCCGATTTCTTCCGCAGACTTAAGGTAGGTAAATTAATCGGGACCCGTACGTGGGGAGGATTAATCGGTTATACGGGTACACCTAAGCTTATTGACGGCGGAGTGGTAACTATTCCATCATTTAGAATGTATTATCAAAACGGTACATGGTTTAAAGAAGGACATGGTGTTGACCCTAATATTAAAGTGGTTAATAACCCTGCCATATTGGATAGAGGAATTGATCAACAACTTCAAAGTGCCGTTAAATTAGTTATGAAAGAATTAAAAACTACACCCGTACCCCCGAAACAACCTCCTTATCAAAAAAGATAAAAAATGAAAAGCCCCTTAACGGGGCTTTTTTATTTATCCAATGTATTTTATATAGACCCGAAAAATAGAAACAGATAATGAATATTTGAATTTACAGATATAATTTTTCTTTTTACTCTTTGGGTATACCTATTTATGGTTAGAATATAATCTTTTATCATTGAAGCGGAAAAAATATTTTCCTACATTACAAACAAGTTTTAATAGATTATGAAAAATAATATCATATATTGAAATTTAAGTCTGTAAGTGTATCTGTTCAAAACAGACGATTAAAAATCGAGTTTATGAAAAATAAATATATACCGAATAAAAAATAAGAAAGGAATATCATGGTAGAAGAAAAAATCTTAGAATTGTTAAACAGCCAATTTAATGATGAACTATTCTCGTCATATCAATATTTAGAAATGTCGGCATATTTCGAATCAATAAATTTTAGCGGATTTTCCAATTGGATGAAAATTCAATCGGAGGAAGAATATATGCATGCTATGAAATTTTATAATTATATTCTTCAAGTAGAAGGTCGAATTGAATTTGCCAAAATAGATGCACCGAAAGGAGGATGGGAATCAATTAAAGATGTATTCGAAAATGTATATAAACACGAACAGGGAGTAACAAAATCTATTTATGAACTTGTTGAATTAGCTCATTCCCAAAAAGACTTTGCTACTCATAATTTTTTGCAATGGTTTGTTAGTGAACAAATAGAAGAAGAAGCTACATCATTAAGAATTTTGAAAAAGATAAAATTAATAGGTGATGATAAAAACGGATTATTTTTTCTTGATAATGAGATAGGACAAAGGACTAACACCCCTACGTAAATTGAAGTTGGCTCTTTTAATGGAAAATTTCTCAATAAAAGCCCGATTTGAATTCAAACCGGGCTGAAATAAATTTAAAAGCTCAGCAGTTTTTATATTTTTATATCTGCAACGGGGATTGCAGTATGCCTCATAGAATGGACTTTATTCATTACAGGTAAATCAATTTGTTTACTAACTCTTTCCTCGAAGTAATCTCTGAAGCGCGTAACCATAAATCTTACAGGCCATGCGGCAGCTTCGCCCAACGCACAAATAGTATTCCCTTCAATATTTCCGGCAATTGCGACCAAAAGGTCAAGGTCATGGATTGAACCTTCGCCTCTTGCAATTCTATTTAGGACATTTTCGAGCCAACCGGTGCCTTCGCGGCAAGGAGTACATTCACCGCAGCTTTCATGATGATAAAATTTAGAAATTCTCGCCAATACTTTTGTAAGATCGGTATCTTCATCTATAACTATTATTCCGCCCGTACCGATTGCAGTCCCGGCAAGTTTAAGTGACTCGGCATCCATTTTTATACCTTCTATTTGATCACCTCTCAGAGGTGGCATTGAAGACCCGCCCGGAATTACACATAAAATTTTTTTATTTCCAGGTACACCGCCGGCATATTTATAAATAATGTCGGTTAAAAGAGTACCGGAAGGTAATTCATAAACACCAGGTTTATTAATATGCCCGCTAATGCCGAACAAAATAGTACCGGGATGTTTTGGTTCACCGATTTTAGAAAACCACTCCCAACCTTTGTTAATAATTGGCGGTACATTTGTAAGAGTTTCGATATTATTAATTGTTGTCGGGCATCCCCATAAACCGTTTTGAGCAGGGAAAGGAGGTTTAACTCTCGGATACCCCCTTTTTCCTTCAATTGAATTCATCAGCGCCGATTCTTCACCGCAGATATAAGCGCCTGCACCTTTATGAATGTAAATGTCACAATAAAAATCAGTTCCGAAAGTCTCTTTCATTCTTTCACCGATAAAGCCCTTTACATAGGCATCATCCAAAGCCTTTTGAAGGAGGTTTATCCATTTGTGATATTCTCCTCTTATATACACATAGGCTGTTTTAGATTGAATGGCATAACAGGCAATTAAAATACCTTCAATTAATTGATGAGGATTGAATTCAAAAATTTGTCTATCTTTAAAAGAACCGGGTTCACTTTCATCACCGTTAACACAAAGGTATTTTGATTTATCGGTTACTTTGGGCATAAAACTCCATTTTAAACCGGTAACAAATGCAGCGCCTCCACGCCCTCGTAAACCTGATTTCTTAACTTGGTCAATAATATCATCGGTTGATTGGGAGAATGCTTTTCTTATTGCAGTGTATCCGCCGTTATTTAAATAAACATTTATTTGACGAATGTCTTTTATATCGGGAAGAACTATCTTTTCCATTTAATTCCGGTTTTTTAAAGATTCTAAAATTTCTTCTACTTTTTGTACATTTAAATTTTCATAATAAGTTTCATTCACGGCTATCATAGGGGCTGTACCGCATGAACCCATACATTCAACTTCTTCAATAGAAAATTGTAAATCATCGGTTATCTCACCAATATCAATACCAAGTTTTTCTTTCACTTTATCCAATAATTCATAACCGCCGCGCAGCATACAAGAAACATTGGTACAAACTTGGATATGATGCTTCCCCATTGGTTTTTGATAATACATAGTATAAAAGGTAACAACCCCCAAAACGTCTTGCGGAGTTATTTCCAAAATCCGGGCAATTTCTTTCATTACTTCGTTTGATATCCACCCATTTTGTTCTTGAGCCATGTATAATACCGGCATAACGGCAGCTTTTTTAGTAGGGTATTTTTTTAAAACGTTATCAATCTTCTTTAGATTTTCTTCCGTGAATTTAAATTCCATTGTTAAAGTATAAGTTTAAATTTATGTATATATATATTTGGATTTATTTCCGGTAAAACCTTAGATATTTACTTATCGGCTTCACCCATAACCGGGTCCAGACTCCCAATTATTGCCACCACATCCGAAATCATGTGCCCTTTTACCAATTGCGGTAACGATTGTAAATTAACAAATGAAGGTGAGCGGATTTTGCATTTCCAAGGATGTCCTTCTCCATGGTTAACCGAATAAAAGCCAAGCTCGCCTTTTAATCCTTCCCATTGGGATCCCTCAACTTTTCCATTGCTAACCAAATAAAAGCCAAGCTCTCCTTTAGGATTTTCTACGGCATGATATATATCGCCTTTCGGTGGATTAATACCGAAATTAACAAGCATAAAATCTTGTATTAATTCCTCCATTCTCGTAAAAATTTCTGTTTTTTTCGGCAGGACTTTTTTCGGTGAATTTAATAAAATATCTCCTTGCGGCATTTTATCTAAAACTTGTTTTATAATTTTAATACTTTCTCTTGCCTCATCAATTCTTACAAAATAGCGCGCTAAAGAATCACCTTCAGGGTATGTGACAACTTTAAAATCAATATCATTATAAAATAAATAAGGAGTGATCCGGCGCAGGTCGAATTCTACACCGCTGCCTCTTAAACTTGGTCCGGTTAATCCGATATCGATAGCATCTTCGGCAGAAATTACGCCAACGCCTTCGAGTCTATCAATAAAAATTCTATTAGTATTTAATAATCGTTCACATTCCTCAAGATTTTCATCAAATTGTTCTATGAACCATTTAACTTTGGCTAACGCTGCAGGTTGAATATCGTTAGCTACTCCGCCAATACGAGTATAGCTATTGGTAAAGCGGGCACCGCATAAAATATCCCAAATATCAAGTATTTTTTCTCTTTCCCTAAGAGTCCACAAAAATACGGTCAAAGCTCCCACATCCATTGCGAGTGCTCCGGTAGCAAGAAGATGAGAAGCAATTCTTGCCAATTCCGTAATCATCATTCTAATATACTGTGCTCTGGGAGGAGCTTCAATCCCCATTAATTTTTCAACCGCTAGAACCCATGCAACATTATTTGCCATCGGTGCTAAATAATCAAGCCTATCTGTATGAGGTATAAACTCATAGAAAGTCATATTCTCAGCCAGTTTTTCATATCCTCTGTGCAGATAGCCTAATTCAGGAACAGCAGCAACAACAGTTTCACCATCCAATCTGAGGAGAACTCTTAAAACACCATGAGTTGCAGGATGCTGAGGCCCCATGTTCAAAATCATTTCATTTTCAAGTGCATCTTCAATAGTGATATCCGAATCTTTAAGTAATGCTTCAATTATTTTAGGATAAACGCCTTCTTTTGTCAACTTTTGCATAATAATTCTTTATTTTTTTGGAAGTGTTAGAGAGCCGGGAATTCCCATCAATGGAAAATCTTTACGAAGAGGGTAATATTCAAATTCCTCAGGCATATACATTCTTCGCAAATCGGGATGATTGTTGAACTTTATCCCGTACATATCATAAGTCTCTCTTTCAGCCCAATTCGCACTTTTCCAAACCGAAGTGACGGAATCTATTGCACAATCAGATTCATCCACATCGGCTTTAAGACAAAGCCTTAATTTATTCGGGAGAGAAAAAATTTGATACACCATAGTAAATCTATCTTTTTTTTTCGCCCAATCAATTGCGGTCACATCTTCGCACATATTAAAATTTAATTCGGGAGTTCCCTTCAAAAATTTACAAACTTGTACAATATATTTTTTATCAAATTTTATTCTCAAATCGCCCCTATATTCATCAGCATCAAAGTTGATTCCGGGAAATTCCCCATTTAATTTTTGTAAGATTAATTCTTTAAAATTCATAATTATCAATTATTTTGAATTACCGTTAATTTAGGTAAAGGTATATTGGGAAAATCTCTGGCTCTACTTTTACCGATTTTATCTTGAATTTGTAATAACGCATTTAGTAAATTATCAGGGCGAG
>CBFDUR010000030.1:0-10170 GCA_965613005.1 uncultured Ignavibacteriales bacterium | reverse complement strand
TAAAGGGAAATTAGATATTAAATATTTAAAATATCTTCGTTTCCCATTTTCTTATAATTTATGTGATGATATAACTATTGCTAATAATACCGAGAAATATATAAAGAGAAACCATCTCGAATTTGATATAATTTATTCACACTGGCCTTACCCCGATGGATATGCAGCATATAAAACAGCAAAGAAATTAAATAAAAAATTTGTTTTAGTTTTAATTACAAATTTTTTATATATATAATCTAGAAACCTAAATATTCCATTATAGCCTCAGCGATACTTTCGTTGTGTTCTTCTTCTGGTAAATATTCCATAAGAAAAAGATGAATATCTTCAACATCTTCATCAGGTACAGGAAGAGTGATATATGGCATAAGTTTTTTTTCTGATTTCACGATGAGTTTTTTATCGCGGTCATTGTGATAATGAAGCCAAAAAGACTCAAGTGTATTGAATGGGTATAGGGTATCGTTGATATGAATTCCACGTCTGCTAATTTCAAAATTAACCATACGTGGCGCGCGCGCCGCGTATAATAGTAATGTGAAAGTTCCTAAAATAATAAAAATAGCAAATAGAATGTTATTGTAGATTATCGCTATCAATGTAATTGCCACAGTGATAATTCCAACAGCCCAAAACCAATCAACACTACGGTCTCTATGTTGGTATTCAAGCATCTTCCATTGTATTTTATCTCGTTTCATTTATAAGTTATGGAGAAATAGTGTTACTGCATCCTTTGGCATAAAGGCTTACCGTATCAGTTTCAAGGCAGAATGTTATTGTGTAATCTGTTCCAGATGTATTAGATATGTATGTGTAGTAGCTAGATGGATAAATTGGGTCTGGTCTAACCTCTGGAATTACAAGGTCGTCCTTAAGCGCTAAAGAAAACGAATCAGTTCCTGTAATTACCACCAATGATTGTTCTATTGGAAAACGATTGTGGTTATTAAAATATAGATTAAGTGCATTCTCTATTTGGTGAAGAGATGCCATTCGTGCCGCATCCCTGCCTTTTGCTTTCATATTTGATAAAAGCACCTTATAATTAGAATAGAACCAAATTATTTACTATTAAGATATTTTATAAATCCTTTAATTTGTTTCCTACAGCTTAAAGTTTTTGAATACAATACTTCAGAAACATCTTTCAAATTGTATATTTCTTTCAAAATATAGCTCATCGAAATAATTTCAGAACAAGACCTTGAAGAAAAGAATAAAAACCGGACAAATTCTTTGTTTGAATTTGAATCAAACCCCTCGGCAATATTATTCATAATTGAAATTGCAGCTCCGCGTAATTGATCTACCAATCTGAAATCATTTTTGATTTGGTTTTGTTGCGTTATTTGATAAACTAATTTCACTATTTCAAATGCCTCTTGCCAAATCGGTAATTCTTCAAAATTTTTATAACTCATCAAATTATCTTGTATGTATTTAAATAACTCATTTTACAATCCCGAATTCGCGGATTCAGGATTTGCGGATTGCGAATTGATTGATTCGGGATTTGATTTTTCAGTGGTTTCAATAATCTTTTCTTTATTCATTTTTTTAATTATGTTATTAAAATTATTTACTATTATGTATCTAAATAACTCATTTCACAATCAAAAAAATCCGCAATCCGTTAATTGCGAATTCGCAAATCCACCTACATATACCCACCACGACGTAACGTTTCCAATCCACCGCCGTCATCTTTATCTTGTGCGCGACCCGAGCGTTCGGCAATATTGCTAAGTTTACCTGAACTTAATTCTTCAATAATCTCATCAACATTTCTTGATTCGGATTTGATTGGAGAAGTACATGGATAGCATCCGAGTGAACGATAACGTTTCCCATCACCTTGATTATAATACAAAGAAACCGTAGGAATATTTTCTCGTTTAATATATTCCCAAATATTTAGTTCAGTCCAATCCAAAAGGGGATGAATCCGCAAATGAGTGCCGGGTGCAAAATCCGTTTTAAATTGATTCCAAAACTCCGGCGGTTGATCTCCAACATCCCATAAATTTTCTACATCACGCGGTGAAAAGTATCTTTCTTTCGAACGGCTGCCTTCTTCATCGGAACGGGCACCGACAATTACACCTGTATAAGGTTCGGTATTTTTATCAATTTCGTATTTCCCGGTTATAAGATTCAATCGATACCTTTTCCATTTACCGTTTAATGTATTTTTTAAAGCATCCGTCTTTAAATATTTACAACATTGAATTCTGCCTACATTTCCATCGGGAAACGTTAATTTATTTCTCAAAGCTTCTTCATTTTGCCCGTAAATCATATTGAGATTCCATTTTTTAGCCAATTTATCACGATATTCAATCATTTCCGGTATTTTGAATGAAGTGTCGATATGTACCAATGGGAAAGGAACATGTCCAAAAAAAGCTTTACGTGCAAGCCAAAGAAGTACTGTACTGTCTTTCCCTATCGACCACAACATACAGAGATTTTTAAAATTTGCATAAGCCTCACGAAAAATATAAACGCTTTTATTTTCCAGTTCTTGTAAGTGATCCATAAAAATCCAATTAAAAATTATAAAAAGTTAAATATCAAAGGTTAAATAAAATAAAGGAACGTTGGAAAATTGGAATTATGGAATATTGTTTCCCATTAAAATTTATCTTCCCAATTTTCTTGTTTTTGTTGCCTGCCGGTGTAACTTTTTTTTATTACACTGGGTAATGATTTTATTAAATTAATTAATTCATTTTCCACTTTGTAGTGTAGTTCGTCGAAATTTTGAAAAGTTGTGCTATTTTTTTACCCATTATTCCATCATTCCAACTTTCCTCAATGCATCATTCCTTTTCTACATTATATAGTTTTTGATACTTTCTCTAAAATTCTTTTAGCCGCTTCTATTGCATTTGTTTTTTCAATATTTATTTCAATTGAACCGTTTTGGGGAATTTCATATTCAACATCAACTCCAGGTAAATTTTTAACTTTCCCGAGTCTTGCTTTTTCATAAATTTCGCTATCATCTCTTTTTTTGCAGATATCTATTGGAGTGGAAACATAAACTTCATGAAAATTTTTACATATTTTTGCAACAAATTCTCTTGATTCACAATAAGGTGAAAGAAACGAAGCAACAACAAAAACGCCTTGCTCTTCTAATTTACTCGCTAAATATCCAACTCGCTTAATGTGAGTATTGACCTCCTCTTTGGAATATCCTATTTCAGGGAATAAATGCCTAATAGTGTGCCCGTCAAAATATTCCGTCTTAAATCCTTTTTTCTTCAATAAAGTAATCAGCTCGGCGGCAATATCTTTTTTACCCGATTTTGCCAATCCCGTTAACCAGATAACGGCAGGTTTAATTTCTTTTTTCCCAAATTTAATTTTATCCCATGCTCGTTCATGAAAAAAATAGACCAACATTTTAAGAAAAACTTCTACACCGCCAACAGAAAAAGCAATTGTTAAATTACCGATAAAAATGTAAACTAAAGTTATAGTTATAAGTGTAGCAAGTATACGCCAGGAAATTGTTTTAACGATGGAACGGGATTTGGTTTCAAAGTACAATAGAACTACTCCTTATTATTAGTAACTATGAATTTTGGAATAATGTAAAAATTCTATTATTCCACCATTCCATTATTCCAATTAACTATTTTCCGTCCAAATAGATAACCAACTATCATTTCTACATTTTTCGTAAGATTAGAATTTGTGCCGTTATCAATTTTTAACTCTGGTTCTTCCGGTTTTTCATAAGGAGAAGAAATTCCGGTAAAATCATTTATTTTACCTGCTCTTGCTTTTTTATATAACCCTTTCGGATCACGTTTTTCACATGTTTCCAAATCACAGTTCACAAATATTTCTATAAATTTATTTTTGGGTAAAAGATTACGCACAATTTCCCGGTCTTTTTTAAATGGCGAAATAAATGACGTCAGAACAATTAAACCGGCATCCACAAATAGATTAGCTACTTCTCCAATTCTTCTAATATTTTCTATTCTACCTTTTTTACTAAAATCGAGGTCGGAATTTAATCCTTGGCGAATACTATCACCATCAAGCAAATAAGTATGTATCCCTTTATCAAACAACATATTTTCAACTGTATTAGCAAGTGTCGATTTTCCACTGCCGGAAAGTCCGGTAAACCAAATACAGGCTCCTTCATGACCGTTTAATTTTTCGCGGTCGGATTTAGAAATTTTTGATTTATTCCAAATAATGTTGTTCATTTTTTAGCATTCAGTAGTTTGTATTTAGCTTAATTTTATTAATTTCTTCTGTGTAAATCTGCGCATAATCCGTGTGAGTCTGTGGTTTTATTTTTTACCACAGATATCACCGATTCAGGCACAGATTTTCACAATTTAAATTTTTTATTCATTTTCTTCTTTGTATTTAATTCGTGTTTATTCGTGCAATTCGTGTCTTATCTCATTATTACTTCAACAGGTATTTTGATTTCTCCACTGGCATGTGCAGTAAGCACAAAATTTAGCTTCTCAAATCCAATAACTCTTCCATTTTTGTCTTTTACTAATATCACTTCCGATTCATTCTCCTCAGAAAATGCTTCCTTTTCCGGTTCATCAAACCAGACATTAAGAATATTAGCTTTACGGTCATAAAATATTTTTATCTTTTCCATAATTCTTCACCAATTTTTATTTTATCAGTTAAATACGTTGTAATAATAAATCCAGTAGAATTTTCAATTTTTGTAACAACACATATATAATAATTATCGCTTTTTCTGTAATATAACCATACAGTTGGATCCCATTTGCTTAAACGGATTATTTCAGAATTTTCTAGAGTATTTTTTATCTCGTCAAAATGATCTTTCATTACAGGATGTTTCTCTGTAATTATTTTGTTCCAATTTTCCTTGGTTAATCGTATTTGCTTATTTAAAGGAGTTTTTATTTCAAAAAGTTGCATTACTGAACGCTCTTGCAATCATCCAATCTTTTATAGTAAAATATTCTATCTTCTTTTTTAACTAAGAACTTTGAACAACGAACTAAGAACTAAATTAGTAATTCTAAACTCTATTTCCCAATTCAAATGCACTTACAATAAATCCAAAATTTTTGAGCACTTTTTTATTGTAAATCAATTCAGATTTATCTTTATTAACGAAGTAACCGCCTGCACCACGCAATATTGCATGTCCGGCACCTGTATCCCATTCCCAAGTTGGACCTCCGCGGAAATATAGATCTGCCTTACCCTCAGCTACCATACACATTTTTAATGAACTTCCCTTTGATATTTTGTTTTTAACTTTAAATTTTGAATAAAATTGTTCTTCTTCCTTGCCTGAATTCGATCTGCTTTGTATAACCGTTAAATAATCATCTTTGTTTTTTGAACTCACGTGTAATTTAATATTTTCACTTTCCCGGTTATCTTTTTTACAGCTTCCGGTTTTCACTCCACCCCAATAAAGCTCACCGGTTACAGGCACAAAAATAACACCCCAAATAGGTAGCCGATCTTCAATTAATGCTATATTAATCGTAAATTCACCATTTTTTTTTATAAACTCCTTTGTGCCGTCTAAAGGGTCAATTAGCCAAAATCTTTTCCAAGCTCTTCTTTCTTCAAACGGAATTTCTTTTCCCTCTTCAGATAGTATCGGAATAGCCGGTTCAATTGCCGGTAACCCGGATACAATAATTTCATTAGAAATTTTATCGGCTTTTGTAAGAGGTGAATTATCGGATTTTAATTCAATTTCAAAATCGCCGGAGTTGTAAATTTCCAATACTGCTTTACCTGCATCCAAAACAATTTTAATTATGTTTTCAATATCGTAATCACTAATCATCTATTCATTTTTCTCCCTTACTTTTTATTGTGTTGCATAAACAATAAATAGCAAACAGTTATTAACCCTACAACGCAACTTAGTTTTTTATCATTCTTAGCGTCTGGAAGGTGTGAAAATCCTTTTGTTTTTTTGGCAAAATCTAAAATTAAAAACAAAATTTTCCCTTCTCACTCTTCAGAATGGCTATCTTGCGTAATAGGGTTAAAGTAAAATTAATTCTGAAAATTGAATAATAGGCAATTAATAGTCAGTTATTATGAGTAAGAATCTAACATGTTAAAAATTTTTAACTTCTAATTTCAAATTTTTCATTTTTCTTTGAATCCAAATGATGTATCCTTTTAATTTAATTTCTCACTATTATTTATTGTTTTAACTCCTTTAGAGTTAACTGATTCTAATTTTTTTTACAAAGCTCTTTTAATCCTTTTTATGCATTATAACCGTAGCCATTCTTAATCTCTCTTAATCCTTAACTTTATTCGATAGTTTGTCAGAAAGTATCTTTTGCAATTCATCAAAAGCCTTTGAATTTGAGGAGCCTTCAATTGCTTTTACGGCTACGCCCTGGACTTTTTGATATGCTTCATCTAGTTTTTTAGTAAGTTCACTAATTTTCTTTTCCTGTTCGGATGCTATCTTTGTCAGTGATTCTATTTTGGTTTTTAATACATTCTTCTCGCCTTCAAACTCTTTTGTTAATAAATCTTGCTTACCTTTTGCCTCTGCCGTCAGCTTTTGTGTTGTTGTTTCGATCGACTTCTTAATAGCCGCATCCAATTCTGCTTGAAATTTATCGACTTTCTCTTTCATTGAGAGATATTCTGATTCCCGGGTCTTAATTTCCCGCTCTCGTTCATTCAACTCATTTGTTTTTTGTTGAACTTTTTCACTGAATTCATTCTCTTTAACTGATAATTCATCATTTAATTTATCCTTTGCAATTTTCTTATTGCGGTTGAATATGTATTCATATTCTTCTTTTTCTCGTGCACTTTCTTTCTTTTCCCGTTCATCTCTTTCTCTTATCTGCGTTTCATGAGTTTTCTTCTCTCGCTCCCATTCATTTCTTAGGTTATCAATTTCTTTTAAAATTGTTTCTTTTTTATGCTCAAGATCATTTTCAAATTCTTGCTTTTTAATATTCTGTGATTCAATCAATGCGGCTAAAGAATAAGCGTTCCCTTCAATTTCAAAAATTTCTTTTAATTCTTCTTCTTTTACTTTTATTGCTTTTTGAATTTCTTCGTATTTTTTTACTTCTTTTTCGAGATTTTCTTCCAAATTAGATAAGACATTATTTATATCCACCTTAAGATTGTTTATCCCTTTAGATACTACTTCGGTGGAAATCCCACGTACTTTTTCTATCGTCTCTTTTTTAGTTTTTTCTTCCGAAATTTTCTGCGGTTTTAATTGATGCTGCTCTTGTTCTCTATACAGTTTTATCAGTTCATTATATGTATCAAGCATCTCTTTTTTTGTATTTGTTAACGTCATTTTTTTTATTTTGATGTTTTCTTCACTCATTTTTACTCCTACCATTTTTTATTGATTTTTTTAATATTGATTTTTTTAATTTTGTTATATTTCTTTTAATTCCGCTATTCATTTTATTTCATATTATCAACTCCCTAAAATTAGCAAATTTTTTTTGGCTTCTACATCCTAAATAATTTTTGTTTGAAGTAGCCCACCGTTTTTTCCAATCCTTCGCGAAAATTAACCGATGGTTTATAGCCAAACATTTTTTCGGCAAGATTTATATTCGCAAAAGAATGTTGAGGGTCTTTCCTATCCGGTTCACTATAAATGGGGAAAATTTCACTGTGTAATATTTCGTTGATCGAATCTACAAGTTGATTAAGCGTGAGTCTATCATGACATCCACAGTTTGCAGCAAATCCAAATTTTTTTATTTCCGATGTGGCAGCCAGATAATTTGCCATAACCACATTTGTAATATAAGTAAAATCACGACTTTGTTCCCCATCTCCGTAAATAACCGGCTGTTTGCCTTCAAGTACAGCATTTATAAATTTCGGAATTACTACAACAAATTGTGAATCAAATTCCTGTCTCGGTCCAAACACATTGAAGTATCTTAAAGATATTGTTTCCAATCCAAAAGAGTTGTAATAAATTTGACAAAATTTTTCACCGGTTATCTTGGAAAGTGCATAGGGAGAAAAAGGATTTAAAACCATTCCTTCATACTTTTCTATTTCCAAAGTATTTTCGTAAACAGCAGACGAACTAGCAAAAATAAATCTTCGTATATTATTATTCTTAGCTGCTTCTAATAAATTTACTGTACCCGTAATATTTGTTTCCGTGGTTTCAATCAATTTATCAGCGGACCTTACGGCTGCTTGGTGTAAAATTATTTCCATACCGTTTACCGCTTTTTGAACTGTACGGTAATCTCTTATGTCACCTTCGATAATTTCTATGTCGTCTTTAAATTCAGATAGATTTTCTTTTTTGCCTGTAAGGAAATTATCAATAGTTCTAACAAAGTGCCCTTTTAAAAGCAAATATTCAACAATATTGGAACCAATAAACCCACCACCACCGGTTACTAAAAATTTCAAACTAAATTTTCCTTTTTAAATTCAATCATGGGTTCTAGTATAGCATTTCCTAAATACTTTTACAACGCTAAAGTGCCATTGCAAGGTGAGGGGCGACAAAGCAATCTAATAGCTAATCAGACAAAATTATGAAACTTTTTACTAGTTAGTCATGCTTTAAAAATTCTTGCATTTTTTATTCCATTTTTACCAAATGCATTACGTGTATCGATAATTAAATTTGCATTCTCCGATATGAACTTATGATCATAATCGGAATGATCGGTACTTAAAACAATCACATCATAATTATTCAAATTTTCTTTTGTTAATTCAATTGAAGTCAAATTATATTTATACTTTCGAGTTTTAGGAAGAACCGGAACATACGGATCATTATAATCTACTTCTGCACCTTTTCCTCTGAATATCTCAATCAATTTAAGAGAGGGTGATTCACGCATATCATCGATATTTTTTTTATATGCCGCTCCTAATATTAATACTTTTGCTCCGTTCAAAGATTTTTTAAAATTATTGAGTGCATGCATAGTTCGTTCAACCACATAATAAGGTTGAAATGTATTTATTTCACCGGCTAATTCGATAAACTTGGTACTAGTATCATATTCACGCACTTTCCACGTCAAATAAAAAGGATCGATTGGAATACAATGCCCCCCTAAGCCCGGACCTGGATAGAATGCATGGTATCCGAACGGCTTGGTAGAAGCAGCTTCTATCACTTCCCAAACATCAATACCCATTTTATCGAAAAGCATCTTTAATTCATTAACCAGCGCTATATTTACCGATCGATAAATATTCTCCAATAATTTTGTTGCTTCCGCCGCCCTAGTGGATGAAACGGGAACGGTTTTAACAATTATATGATTATATAAAGCTTGAGCTACTTCCAAACATTCCGGCGTAGTACCGCCAATCACTTTTGGAATTGTAGCCGTGCTGTAATTTGGATTGTTTGGGTCTTCCCGCTCAGGACTGAATGCTAAATAAAAATCTTTGCCGACTATGAATTTCTCATTATTTGGAAACGAAGATTTATAACCTGCAACAACTTTTTCCTGAATATTTCCCGCAAGGGCACTAACTTTTTGTTTTTGAATTTTTGAATTTTGAAGTTGAACTAACGGTGCATTTTCAAACATGGGAAGCAGGATCTCATCTGTTGTACCCGGATAAGTAGTTGATTCGAGTATAACCAGTTGTCCTTTTCGTAAATACTTTTGAATGACTTCAGTAGTTTTAACAATATAAGTCATATCCGGTTCACGATGTTCATTTAACGGTGTCGGAACACAAATTATTATTGCATCAGCCTCATGTAATCTTGAAAAATCCGACGTAACGGAAAAACGACCGGTTTCTACCGCTGCTTTTATTTTTTCCGCTTTTATATGTCTTATATATGTTTTGCCTGCTTTAAGTAATGGAATTTTTTTTTCGTCAACATCGAATCCTATCACATTAAAACCTTTGAATACAAACTCCAACCCTAAGGGTAGACCGACATAACCAAGGCCGATAATACCGACAATTGCCGTTTTATTTTCTATTTTATTAAGTGATTCCATTTAATTATTGTTCCCTTTGAATTATTATTGATAATGGATTTGTTATATTAAAATTAGAAAAGTCGTTCCGGGAAAACTTCTCTTCGTAAAAATCGGAGATTTTTCACTAGTATTGAATGATGAGGAGCTTCCCTTAAAAAAACGCAAGGAGGCGTTGATG
>CBFDUR010000029.1:0-10199 GCA_965613005.1 uncultured Ignavibacteriales bacterium | reverse complement strand
CGCGCCCAGGGAATGGAAAGTGCCGAGCCACAGGGCCTCGGCCGGGCCGCCGATGAGGTCGCGGACACGCAGCCTCATCTCGCGCGCCGCCTTGTTCGTGAAGGTGAGCAGCAGGATGGAGACTGGGGGGATGCCGGATTGGATGCGCTGGACGCAGCGCCCCACGCAACAGGCCGTCTTTCCAGATCCGGCCCCGGCCAGGATCAGCGCGTGCCCGCTCCCATGGGCAACCACCTGTTTCTGATTCTCATCGAAATCCATACGGACCATTCCCGTGCGAGCGGTTGAATGTGGATTGCTTGTTCGGTATACTCGTTACGATACCATACCCACTCGGGAAATGCAGGGTCTGCTTGGGAGTCTGTGATCGAATGAAAAAGTCCGTCTTCATCCCCATCTTCTTCCTTTTTTTCGTCGTTCTGATTGCCCTCGCCCTCGGGTGGATGTTTTCAGTTCGATCGTCCAATCTTCCTCGCGTTTCCTATCAAGGTATCAATAGCGACGGACCGTTCGGGACGGAAACGAATACGTGGTGCTTGTCCACGCCCAAGCCCATTCCCGACTCAAAGAAGCGTCTTGTCCTTCCCCAACTACCCCCAGTCAACCCGGTTGTGGCTGTGTGTCCGCCCAAAGCGCCGTTTTACACGCTGGTTCGCCACGCAACCAAGGGCGCCTTTGTCATTGATCATTTCATCAAAATCCCGCACAAGGAATTCGAGCAGGTCGGGCTGATCCCGATGATGGTTCGAGGGCCGAACGGACACCGTACACTTGCGTGGGCCACAACGAATGCAAAGGCGATTGTCCTCGGGAACGTGATCTCTACCTCCGGAAAGGATTTGAGCTTTGCATTGCTGCATCCAGCCCGTTCCCGGGGTGCAGCCCCTCGCCGGGGTGAGCCTGCCGTCGCGCGGCGACCCCCTGCGAGGGAGCCTCCTCCCGCAAGGCTGGATCGGGCGCCACGACGTAGTCCCGCGGCGTCGCAGTTACCCACGGTAAAGGCGAAAAAGGCACACGGACCAGGTTTGTGTCTGAATCAATCATGGACGCTTCATAGTCTAAATTATTTGCAATTGGAACTTTGTAGCTACTATATAAAACTTAATCTTCTATATCCACCGCAGGAGAGAAGGCAATATAATTTTTAATATGAGTAACTTTTTTATTCGGCTTAGGAAAATACCAAGCTGCATTCCAATTCACTTTATCTTTTACTGCAATATTATAATAATTAGCCGTACCCTTCTCCAGGTCTACAAAATGAGTAAAGCTTTTTTTCAAGAATTCTTTTTTTACAGATTCCGGAGGGAAAAAACGTTGTCCCTCAATTTGTTTTATTTCCTTGCTTTCTGCTACTACTTCACCATTCCAAATAGCTCTAACCATTTATAATCATTCCTTTCAATTTATTTTATAATAACACTATGTTCTATTTAAGTCCAAAACGATAAAAATAAAAACAAAATGTTTGCTTTAATCTTTGAGTTCAATCAAAAAAGTTCAGATTTTCGCCCAATTATTTTATTTCTAAAAAAATCAAATTCAAAAATATTAATTGCTAACACAATAACAAGCCTACTTTTCGGTAATATAAACAAAATCACATATTATAATTAATATGATTTAAATCATGTCTAAATTGAGCGGATCTTGATTGTCCTTCCGAAGAAGCTAGGCAACTAAAGGATTTCTTATTTTACAATGGATTAGAGATTCTTCACGGAGTTTAGAATGACACATCAGTACTTTTATAGGTTAGATTCATATATTGATTGTGCTATATTAATTTATGCCTCTCATTACTAAAATTAGAAGTCTGTTAAAAATGTATCGGCAAGATATTTTTTGAATTTTGTTAAATACCAAATTCGGTAAAGGTATTTTTAGAACTTTTCATAATAGAATTAAGATCATCTACGGCTTGTTCTTATCAGGATAAAAAAACCTTTCCATTTATCTGCTTACTTTTGTAAATTAATGAATTGTTATCTCATTATTAAGCAAATGGCGGTTTATGAAGCAATTAAGTATGAAAAATTAAAAGGGAACGATGTCGAAAATAAAATTTAATGTACCCTCAATAAATCAAGCTGTTAAAAATCTGCAGCAAGGAAAATTGCTTCCCGTATATTATTTGTTTGGAGAGGATTCTTACGGCATACAAAGTTGTTTGGAACTGATAGAAAATAAAGCCAAACCGTTTTTAGTCTCTGATTTCGATAAAGAAATATTTTACGGGGATGATAAAAGTTTATCCGAAGTTCTTGATTTAGCATCAACGTTTCCATTCGGCTCCGGGAAAAAATTAATTATACTTAAAGAATTCGAAAAAATTAGAGATAAAAAAATATTATCTAATTATGTAAAAGATCCTCCCGATTTTACAATTCTGGTTTTGTTGCATAACGGTAATATTGTTAATCTCGATACAAAATTTTACAAAGAGTTAATTACAAAGAATTTTATTTATACGACTAATAGTGTTAAAGGAAAAAATTTAATTGATTGGTTAATAAATTATTCCGAATCCAAAGGAAAAATATTAAACTCTGAAAATGCTCAAATACTTTTGGATATAGTAGGTGAAAATAGAAATTCGCTTAAAGCTCAGCTGGAAAAGATATTTACTTATTTAGGAGAAACGAAAAAGATAACCCTTAAGAACATAAGGTCGCTATCCACTCATTTGAAAGAATATTCCATCTTCGATTTACAAAGCAATATTGGTAAAAAAGATAAAGCTGCATCTCTTAAAATTGCTTTAGAATTGTTAGAGCAAGGGGCGGAGCCGGTATTTATTATTTATATGTTGACTAGATATTTTACAGGTATTTCACGGGTTAATGAATTAATTGAAAAGAAGATCCCAAACCAGGCTGCTGCAAAAATAGTCGGTACACATCCTTATTATTACAAGGAATATCTAAAAGCTAGAAAGTTATTCTCCGATAAAGATTTGTATAATGTATTTCAGGCTTTGCTTAAAGCCGATGTTATAATTAAGACCACTTCTACGGATAGTAAATCGGTTGTTTCGGTGTTAATTGCAGAAATTTTACAATGATTTATGTTTTCACTCTATAAAGAATATTTCTGTAAACTCATCTTTACATTAATGGGAAAATAAAGTCAAACATTATTATTTTTATTAAACTTACTCGCCTCGTTTATGTGAAGATAAGTTTCCCGGAATGATATTTCAACCTAAATATTATGATTTTTAAGCTGACTCATTTTTAATCAGAATTTAATTTAAATTAATTACAGCTTTTTTTCGAAATTAAATATTATTAAAATAATTTATTTAAAGTTTAGGAAACAATTCCTCTCATAAAAAGTAAAACAATTGTCTAATAAAAATTTTAACGAACTAACTGACGAAGAACTAATACTGGAGTTTCAGCAAAATGATACTCTAAAAGCTTTTGAAATATTGGTGCAACGATACAAAAATCCGTTAACCAATTATGTTTTCAGATTTTTAGGGAATTATGAAACATGTTTTGATGTTGTTCAGGAAACTTTTATAAAGGTTTATCGTTATAAAGATTCCTATTCGTCCATTGCCAAATTTTCAACATGGATCTATACTATAGCAGGAAATTTAGCACGAACCGAATATCAGAAACAAAAACGAAAAAAATTACTTTCTATTAATGCCTACGGACAAGAGAATGAAAATTATGAAATACCGGATGAAAATTATAGGCCTGATATAATAACAGATAGCGGAATTAAAAATGAGATTATTCAGAAAGCTTTGTTAAAAATTTCTAACGCTTACAGAGAAGCCGTTATTTTAAGAGATATACAAGGACAATCATACGAGGAAATAGCCGAAATAATGGGAATAAGTGTGGGAACCGTAAAATCTCGTATTAACAGAGGACGAGCACAGCTAAAAAAATTGCTTAAGGATATATATAAGGAGTGAATTATAAAATGGAGTTTCAAGAGGAAGAAAATTTTCGAAATATTACCGAAATTCTAAAGCGATTACCCAAGATTAATCCTCCCGATTATTTTGAAGCCGATTTGATGCGAAAAATAAATTCCGGGAAGTTCAATATCAAAATCGGTTTTTGGAATAAACTTTTATTACCTTCCAAACTTGTTCCTATATCTGCAGCAGTTATTCTCGGTCTTGTTATATTGTTTATGGTTCATTTAAATTCACCTTCAAAAGTAGACCCGCTTGTTACAAGTCCGGAAAGGCGTGAAGATGTAACTTCTCTTAAAAATATACCGGAAATTATGAGAGAAGATTTTATTTCAAATGATGAAATGAAACCTGATAAAATAAATGATATTAAAAGAGATAACCGGCAAGCAGCCGCACGGCAAAAAAAAATAACCGGTAATTCCGGAATATCCGGCAATACATCATTAACTTACACTACCGTCAATCGTAATGGATATGTAAATGCAATGAATTCATTTGGTTATAGAATAAATAAAAATGGGTTAAATTATAAAATTGTATTCCTCAATCGAGCTGAAAAAATGAAAGTAAACCGCATGAAATCAAAATTGATGATGTTGATTAATGGCAATTCCCTTAAGAAATAGCGCCTGTTTTTCGCAGTAATTATAGTTTGGTATTAAAAGATAATGTGGTTATATTTAAAATCTAAGTTTTTTAAAAAAGTAAAATAGGCGTTACGATGAAAAAAGGAATTCACCCACAGTATAAACCGATAGTCTTTCAAGATGCTTCTTGTGATTTTGCTATTTTAACCCGCTCAACAATAAGAACAAATGATACTATTAAGTGGAAAGACGGTAATACTTATCCACTTGTTAAACTTGAAATTTCCAGCGGCTCACATCCTTTCTTTACAGGAAAACAAAAGTTGGTGGATACAGCCGGTAGAGTAGAGAAATTTAACAGAAAATATGGAAGGAAAAGTACTAATTAATTTTTAAAATTTTTATTAAATGAGTTCTATCTAAAAAGCCGATGTAATTAAAGCCTGTCTCTAATTATGGGATTTTATAATTAACAACCAATTGAAACAAGTTTGCGTATTAAAAATGTTAATAAATTTTTTTTGCCGGTTGACGGCAAATATGAAAATTTCATTTCCTGTCGTTTAATGTAATATCGCCGCCGCTTGTTTTGCAAATTAGCTTTTCTCCGCCGCCGTTAAACTTACTCTCGTTTTTAAACGGAGTAATTGTTAAAACCGATTCATTGGAAAAATTATCGATTATATTCCCGGAGGATGATTTGAGTAAAACATCGGCTTTAATGTTTTGAGGTACTTCCAAATTAATATCACCCCCTGAAGTTGAAATTCCAATTCCTTTATTTATACCGAAGTAATATAACGAAATGTCCCCACCGGAGCTATTTGCACTTACTTCCCCGTTTTTTACCTGTAAATAGATATTACCACCTGAGGTTGAAGCAGTAATATTTCCATTTATATTTTTACCATTTATATAGCCGCCCGAAGTAAATACTTTAACAAATCCGGTAATATTTTTAACTGTAACATCACCACCTGAAGTTGAAACATTTATATTGCCGTTATGATTGAATATTTGGACGTCACCGCCGGATGTTCTTACACTATAGTCCGCCGCACTGTTTGAAATCGAAATATCACCACCTGAAGTTTCAATATCAGCCTTCCCATTAATGCCTTTAATATTCATATCACCACCGCTGGAAATTAAGTCCAATTTAAAATTATCCGGTACTTTTATCACAGCCTTCATCTTTATTGAGTTGAAAAAATTAAAAATAAAAAAGCTGTTTTCCTCTTTGGCTTTAACAACAATGCCGTTTCCTGTTTCAGAAATTTCAAATTTTACTTTTTTTTCAGCTTGTGAATTACCAAAAATTTTAACATTTACTTCGTTTTGATTCCAAGAAGTTACTTTAATATCGCCGCTAACAAAATTAACATGTAAAATTTTCCCGGGTTGAATATTAAACGACTTTTCTTTTAATAACTTTAGATTTTGTGCAAATAAATTGGAATTAAAAAGAAGACCGGCTAAAAAAAGACCGACTAAAATGCTTGATTTATTCCCAAATTTCATTTTACCTCCAAATTTTTATAAATACCGACTTATTTATTAGACTCTCCTTTGACGTATAATGTTACAAAATAGGTACTGTTTATAAAAAAATATTTTAATTCACATCTATACGGAATAAATTCAAAAACGAAAGAAATTTTTATAAAGATTGTGTAAGCTTTGTTGCTGATAGCTTGCTTTAAAAAATTATTGTTGTTCTACTATTCAGCGGGCTGAATTTTAGTGGGAATTTAAGTAGATTCAAATATGGATAAGTTTAAATTAATAAACAAGAATTTTCACTCTGCCGGTTCCCGCTTATGCGTGAACATGTTTCGTTGGAATGGTAATTCAAGTGAGTGGATTTTTTAAAAGATGATATAACCGGGAAAGAGAATAGATATAATATTATGGAATTAAAATTGAAAAATATAGACAAGTTCATTGTAATTGGAGATAGAGTATTAGTCAGACTTGAAGAAAAAACAGGTAAAACAGCGAGTGGTTTGTATTTGCCTCCGGGTGTTTCCGAAAAGGAAAAAATACAAAGCGGATATGTGATTAAAGTTGGTCCCGGATATCCTTTGGGAACTCCTACCGACGAGGAACCTTGGAAAGAATCCAAAGAGACGGTAAAATATATTCCGTTACAAGCTAAACAAGGTGACCTGGCTATATTTCTAAGAAAAGAAGCTTATGAAATTGAGTTTGAACATGAAAGATTATTGATTGTTCCTCAAAGTGCAATACTATTATTAATTCGGGATGATGATTTCGAATTTTAATTTTATAAACGGAGTATTCAGCGATTTAAAATTAGTTTTAGAACACTTATGAGTCGTTGTTAAAAAGACTTTTTTTTGTGAATAGACTTTGATTTTTAATAGTATCCACAATTCGAAAACTTTAAAATGTCCTTTTTAAATTCTCCTCATTCATAATAAACTGATTGTAAATACTTTTCTTCTCAGGCATAAATATTTGACCTCATAATCCGATTCGTCTAGAATTAATTTATAAAGTTGCGTTTAATAGGAATCAAATAGAGTCAATAATCACAATCAAAATAAATTAGGAAATCAGATTAAATTGTATTCTAATTATTCAGTAAGCAATTTTATTATCTTTTTCTTATTTTTGTATAAATAATTGATTTTGAAAATACATACTAAGGAATTAATTATGTCAGCGAATATTGAAATGATAACAAAAGTATATTCAGATTATAGCAACAAACTGGGCAAAGTTAGAGAAGTTCTTAACAGACCTTTAACTTATACGGAAAAAGTACTATATACACATTTGTGGAATGCACCCGAAAGAAAATTAATCGGTGGAAAAGATTATGCCGAATTATCTCCGGATCGTGTAGCAATGCAAGATGCAACAGCTCAAATGGCGCTTCTTCAATTTATGTCGGCGGGAAGAAAAAATACAAATGTACCAACAACGGTTCATTGTGATCATCTGATTCAGGCGCAGGTCGGTGCAAAAGCAGATCTTTCAAGAGCAACTTCAGAGAATCAGGAAGTTTACGATTTTCTTGAAAGTACTTCACGAAAGTATGGAATAGGATTCTGGAAGCCGGGTGCAGGAATAATTCACCAAGTGGTTTTGGAGAATTATGCTTTCCCCGGTGGAATGATGATTGGAACGGACTCGCATACTCCGAATGGAGGTGGTCTGGGTATGATTGCAATAGGTGTCGGCGGCGCCGATGCAGTTGATGTGATGGCCGGTATGCCGTGGGAATTGAAGTGGCCGAAACTGATTGGCGTTAAACTTACAGGTAAATTGAACGGATGGACTTCACCTAAAGATATAATTTTGAAGTTGGCCGGTATTCTGACTGTAAAAGGCGGAACCGGCGCAATTGTGGAATATTTTGGAGAAGGGACTACTTCCATCTCTGCCACCGGTAAAGGCACTATCTGCAATATGGGTGCTGAAATAGGGGCTACAACTTCTATCTTCCCATTCAATGAAAGAATGGCCGGCTATTTAAGGATAACAAATCGGGCTGATGTTGCTGCTTTGGCGGAAGGGCTTGCCGATGAATTATCGGCAGATAAGGATGTATTGGAAAATCCCGAAAGGTTTTTCGATCAAATTATTGAAATTAATCTTAATGAATTGGAACCTCATTTGAATGGTCCGTTTACTCCGGATAAAGCATGGGCTATTTCAAAAATGAAAGAAGCGGTAAAAGAAAATAATTATCCTGATAATATCAGTGTTGCTTTGATCGGTAGTTGTACAAATTCGAGTTATGAAGATATAGATAGAGCAGCTAACATTGCCAAACAAGCGCTCGAAAAAGGATTAAAGGCAAAATCAAAGTTTACCATCACACCCGGTTCGGAACAAGTAAGAGCAACAATCGAGCGAGACGGTCAACTAAAAATTTTGAGTGAATTCGGAGGTCTTGTTTTAGCTAATGCATGCGGTCCTTGTATTGGAATGTGGAAGAGAATGGATGTAAAAACAGGCGAAAGAAATACAATCGTTACTTCATTCAATAGAAATTTTGCCAAAAGAAATGATGGGAATCCGGAAACACTGGCGTTTCTTACCAGCCCTGAAATAGTTACTGCTTTGGCTATAGCAGGTAGGTTATCTTTTAATCCACTTATGGATGAATTGGAAAATGAAAAAGGTGAAAAAGTTAAACTGGATCCCCCTAAAGGTGAAGAACTTCCTCCGAAAGGGTTTGTAACGGGAACAAATGGTTTTGTTTCACCCGCCGAAGATGGTTCCAGTGTACAAATTATAATAAAACCTGATAGTGAAAGACTGCAACTGCTTAAACCTTTTGAACCATGGAAAGGTGAAGACCTTAATGACTTGCCGGTTCTAATTAAAACTAAAGGTAAATGTACAACCGATCATATTTCAATGGCAGGACCTTGGTTGCGATATAGAGGACACTTGGATAATATTTCCAATAATATGTTCCTCGGTGCAATAAATGCATTTACCGGGGACGCCGGTAAAACAAAAAATATATTTACCGGGGAATATAAACCGGTTCCGGAGATAGCACGTGAATATAAATCCAAAGCAATCGATTGGGTTGTCGTCGGTGATGAAAATTACGGTGAAGGTTCCAGCCGTGAACATGCCGCTATGGAACCTAGACACCTGGGCGGTAGGGCGATTATAGTAAAAAGTTTTGCCCGGATTCATGAAACAAATTTGAAAAAACAAGGTATGCTTCCGCTTACTTTCGATAATCCTGCTGACTATGATAAAATTCAAGAGAACGATAAGGTCGATATTGTAGGTTTAACTAATTTAGCTCCCGGTTCCCAGTTAAAGCTAATTATTAAACATAAAGATGGTTCTCAAGATGAAGCAATTCTAAATCATGCTATGAATGAAGCTCAGATTAAGTGGTTTAAAGCCGGAAGCGCATTAAACATAATTGCAAAATCCAACATTTAGAAAAATTAATAAAGGGTACTATTTTTATTTAGTACCCATTCATTTAAAATTTTTACATATCCGCCCAAGTTTTGAAATTAAAACTAATATCCATTTCCAGGACTAAAAGAAGAAAGATGCAGAAAAAATCCCAAAAAGATATACACCAGAATCAACTAAACTAACAAACTTCAAAGGAGAACCAGTAATCAAAATCTCTTTTCAGACAAAAACAGAACTAAACAATCTTTTCAAAGAAATCCATAAAGAAGTAGAAATATATGAATCCGATCTCAAACCACACTACAGATTCATAATTGACAACAACCTCTTAGGAACAATTGATATAGAAGGAGATCACACAAGCTCCGAAAAAATCGACAGAGTTTACAAAGAAACAAAAGTAACTCCTTGTGAATTTGCACCAAAACTAAAGATCCTTTCACTTGATATAGAAACAGACATGAAAGGCAAACTATATTGCATCGGGCTATACAGTGAAAACTACAAAAAGGTTTTTATGATTACTAAATATAATCTAAAAAACGTAGTCTCTTGCAACGATGAAGCAGATTGTCTTGAAAAATTCAAAGCCGAACTATTCAAAATCGATCCAGATATAATAACTGGCTGGAACGTAATAGATTTCGATTTTAAAGTATTAAGAGATTTATTCAAGAAAAACAAAATACCTTTCGATCTAGGAAGAAATAATGACGAAGCGAGATTAAGAATTGAATCCGGTC
>CBFDUR010000028.1:0-10206 GCA_965613005.1 uncultured Ignavibacteriales bacterium | reverse complement strand
CGGATTACTTTCGTCTAAACCAGCGGATTCACAACGGGATTATCGCGCTCACCGGCAACGCCGTTCTTATCAACACCTACGCTGAGTTAATGAGAAAAATTCGCCGTGCCCGTTACGCGGCGATCATGTCGCAGGCGCGATGGGATGAATCGGTACACGAACACGAAGATCTGATGAACGCCCTGGTGGACCGTGATGGCGTGCGGGCCGGGGCGCTGCTTCTCAGGCACGTTCGCGAGACCGGCGAGGCAGTAAGGAGCTCAATCGAAGCCGAAAACGCGCAATCCGCCGCCGCCACAGAGACGGCGGCTTGAGATAAAAAGCCGAACCGGGCTCAAAGAGAGAACATTCCCGCGTTTTTAATGTGGGCAAAAGCAAGAAAAACGGAAGCAAGCCATAGCGCCCCAAAATGGACGCGCCAAATAGGGAGGAAACACCAATGCAGTTTATGTTACGCGTGGCGGGCCTTTTGTTAGGCGCCGCTCTCATATCCCCGTTCATGTTCCAGGCCCCGGCTTTCGGGGCGTTGAAACTTCGCGTTGCCGGAAATTTTTCCGGCAATAAAGAGCAAGTAGATGGTGTCGAACGGCCGTTCTTCAAAGGTCTGGCTAAGGAAACCGGTATCGACCTCAAGGTCAATTACAACCCCATGGACATGCTCGGCATCAAGGCGGCGGACGCGCTCAGGCTTATCAAGTCAGGCGCCTTTGACGTAATGTCCGTGCAAATAGGCATGGCGGCCCGTGACGATCCATTTTTCGAGGGCCTTGATATCGCCGGCGTATCACCGGACATGAAGTCGCTCCGCAAGGTGGTCAACGCTTACCGGGCCGTGTTCGACAAGCAGCTTCAGAAAAAGTTCAACGCTAAGGTGATGACGTTATGGCCTTTCGGGCCGCAGGTCATCTACTGCAAGTCGGCCGTCAACAATCTTGGCGACCTTAAGGGAAAGAAGGTGCGCACCTTTACCGCGTCGATGTCGGCACTCGTTGACTACCTCGGCGCAACATCGATCACGCTGCAATTCCCCGAGGTCTATCCGGCCCTCCAGCGGGGCGTCGCCGACTGTGCCGTAACGGCGCCGACGGCGGGCAACAGCGCCAACTGGCCGGAGGTCACGACCTATCTCATTCCGTTGGGATTGTTGGGCGCCGTCCAGGGCCACTTCATGAACCTTGATACCTGGAATAAGTTCAGCCCCGATCAGCAGAAAAAGCTGACCGCCGCGTTTAAGCGCATGGAGGATAAAATGTGGAATATCGCCATCAACACGAATGACGATGCCGTCGCCTGCAATGTCGGCAAGTCCAGTTGCAAGGACCACAAAAAATTTAACATGAAGCTGGTTAATCCGGCAAACAAAAGAAAGTTTAACATCATTGTAGTAGGCACAGGATTAGCAGGAGCATCAACCGCAGCCTCTTTGGCAAACTTGGGCTATAATGTAAAATCATTTTCGTTTCACGATTCACCAAGACGCGCACACAGTATTGCGGCTCAAGGCGGAATAAACTCTGCTAAAAATTATCCTAATGACGGCGATTCCATATTCAGATTATTTTATGATACAATTAAAGGGGGAGATTATAGATCAAGAGAAGCTAATGTTTATCGATTAGCCGAGGTAAGCAATAATATTATTGATCAATGTGTCGCACAAGGCGTGCCTTTTGCCAGAGAATACGGGGGATTATTAGAGAACCGATCCTTCGGAGGGGCTCAGGTTTCCAGAACATTTTATGCAAGGGGTCAAACCGGGCAACAATTACTTCTTGGGGCTTACAGCGCTTTGAGCAGACAAATTGAATTAGGTAAAGTAAAAATGTATAACCGCCGCGAAATGTTGGATTTGGTTGTAATTGACGGACTTGCAAGGGGCATTATAGTTAGGAATTTAATTACCGGCGATATGGAAAAATATTCGGCTAATGCCGTAATTCTTGCAACAGGCGGATATTCAAATGTCTTTTTTTTATCAACCAACGCAATGAACAGCAATGCTACCGCTTCTTGGAGAGCTCATAAAAAAGGTGCTTTTTTTGCAAATCCTTGCTATACTCAAATCCATCCGACTTGTTTACCTGTCCATGGAGAAAATCAATCAAAGCTAACTTTAATGAGTGAAAGCATGAGGAACGAAGGTAGGGTTTGGGTTTCCAAAAAAAAAGGCGATATGAGAAAAGCCGGCGAAATACCCGAAGAAGAGAGGGATTATTTTCTTGAACGGAAGTACCCGTCCTTTGGTAATTTAGCCCCTCGCGATATTGCTTCACGAAGCGCTAAAGAAGTAGTTGACGAAGGCCGGGGAGTAAACGGAGGTGAAGCTGTTTATTTGGATTTGGCGGACGCTATAAAACGCCTCGGTAAAAAAACGATTGAAGAAAAATATGGAAATCTTTTTGATATCTATCAAACTATTACAGGCGAAAATCCTTATGAAGTGCCAATGAAAATTTATCCCGCGCCTCATTATACTATGGGAGGACTATGGGTAGATTATAATTTAATGAGTACGATTCCAGGATTATTCGTCCTCGGCGAAGCTAATTTCTCCGATCATGGGTCAAACCGACTCGGCGCCAGCGCCATGATGCAAGGACTTGCCGATGGCCTTTTTATCATTCCCTATACAATAGGCAATTATCTGACAACCCAAAAAACACCCCCGGTTAAATTAGATCAAGATGAATTTAACAAAGCTGAAGATAATGTAAAGGATCAGGTTAAACGCCTACTTTCCATCAAGGGTAAAATGACGGTAGATGAGATTCATAAAAAACTAGGTAGAATAATGTGGAATAAGGTTGGAATGTCTAGAAATGCAAAAGGCTTAAATGAAGCTATTGAAGAGATCCGGTCTCTAAGAGAAGAATTTTGGAAGAATGTAAATGTTGTTGGAGATTCAGCTACTTTAAATCAAACATTGGAACGAGCGGGTAGGGTTTCCGATTATCTCGAACTCGGTGAATTGATGGCTAAAGACGCCTTGGACAGAAATGAATCATGCGGAGGACATTTTAGGGAAGAATATCAAACTGAAGAAGGTGAAGCTAAAAGGGATGATGAAAATTTCAGTTATGTCGCTGCATGGGAATTTGAAGAATCGGGTAAATGGAAGCTCAACAAAGAACCTTTAGAATTTGAATTTGTAAAACTATCCCAGAGGAGTTATAAATAATGAGCGGGAAGCATTTGAATTTAACGTTGAAAATATGGAGACAATCGGGGCCTAATAGTGTCGGCTCTTTTATAGATTATAAAGTTTCTATTTTACCGGACGCATCTTTTTTAGAGATGTTGGATGAATTAAATAACGAATTAGAATCAAAAAGCGAAGAGCCTGTTGCATTTGAAAGTGATTGCCGGGAAGGAATATGCGGAACTTGCGGATTAGTAATAAATGGAGAACCACATGGACCACTGCGGAAAATTACCACTTGTCAATTACACATGAGAAATTTCAAAGATGGCGATATAATTTGGGTTGAACCTTTCCGGGCTAAGGCGTTCCCTGTGATAAAAGACCTAGTTATCGACCGTTCCGCATTCGATGAAATTATTCAAGCGGGAGGTTATATCTCGGTTGATACGGGTGGAGTTCCTGACGCAAATGAAATTCTTATAACTAAAGATATTGCTTCGGAAGCTTTTGACTCCGCTGCTTGTATCGGTTGTGGAGCCTGTGTTGCTGCATGTAAAAATGCCTCTGCCATGTTATTTGTCGGCGCAAAAGTATCTCATTTCGCTCTTCTTCCTCAAGGGAAACCTGAAAAATATAGAAGAGTGGAAGCAATGGTTGCAAAAATGGATGAACTAGGATTTGGAAGCTGCACTAACACTTACGCATGTGAAGCCGAATGCCCAAAAGGTATTTCGGTAAGAAACATCGCACGCTTAAATAGAGAGTACTTTTCGGCTAAAGCTAAATCACAAAACGTTGAAGTTTAGTCGTCTTTCTTCTTTTTACTTAGAGCAATAATCCCGGTTATTTTTTTAATCGGGATTTTTTTTATTTTGGAGACGGTAATTTTTAAAGAGTATGTAAATGTTTGAAAAAGAAATTAAATTTATAGTTGATTACAGCTTAAATAAATTAAAAGAATTAGGCTCTTCTTTTACTTTTGAAAAAACCCTTTCAACCAATATTCATCCGGCAATCATTCAATATATATCGGCTGAACTGGACTATTTAATCTTCGAAGACAGAAAAAGTTTGTTGCAAAAATCTGTATTCGATTATTCCGGTCCGCAAATTGCGAAATATCTCAATCTGATTAGCCGGGAAATAAAAAAAAATAAAAGGATTTCATACGAGGATATTAAAAAGCTTGTAATTCAAGCTGTTTCATTTAACATTAACTATACAATTCGACCAAAGTGGTCTTTAGTTAAACTTGTTTTTGATAGTTTTGAAACCAAAGCGGCAGATGAGATAAAACTAACACTAAATTCTATTTATTATTATGATTATATAAAAAACGTTATTATCAATTATATCGACAAGAAGAATTTACATATTCTTAATTCTACCGAATTTGAGATGTTAATAAATAAATTGGATAAAGAAATATTTTCCGATAAAGCGGAACAGCTAGTCGATAATTCGCTTTATTCGATAGCCGATTTCTACAATGTGGGTGGTGTAAGTAAGAATAAAGTTTCACCCGTAGCAGTTGAATTTTTCTTAAAAGAAAAGAATTTGATGGATTATCTTCTCCGTCTTCGAAAGGCTTTACCTGCTCAGGCAAAACAAACTTATGAAATAGACGATATTCGCAGAATTTTATATACGCCGGTTCCTATCAATAAACAGATTATTCTTGAAGCGGAAAATTCCGGCGAGATAGATAAAGAAAAAGAATTTACTTTTCCCGATCTGAAAGAACATATTGAATTTGAAATTAAAGAAGAAAATATTGAAAAAAATAAATTAAAAGAGAATGAACCTCTGCCACTTGCCGAAGATGATACCATCAATATTGAATTTTCAAAAAAAACCGATAACTCCCAAAAATATAATAAGCCGTCTGAAGAAAAAGAGGAGGAAACTACCGGGGAATTCGATTCTCAAAATCTACCGGAAAATGATTCACTGAATCTTTATGAGGAAGATTTTGAAACAAAAGAAGAAGAAACTGAGAACCCCGATATTGAACATGAAAATAAATCAATGAATGATGAACCCGGGGCGGATCTGTTTGATCAACTTGAAAGTGAATTGCACGAACTGAATTATAATGAAAAATCAGAGGACGATAACCATATAATTATTGATAAATCCGAAATAGAAGATGAGAAAACAGAAAAGGAAGAAACGACCGAAGTTCAAGAAGACCTTAGCACAAATCCCTTAATTCAAAACGAAGACGAACAGAAAGAAAATGTGGGTTTTGATACGGATAATAAGACAATCGAAATTGAAAATAATTCATTAACCGGTTCAGAGATTCCGGAAGAGAAAAAAAATCTACAAACAAAGAAAAAAGTATTTAATAAAGATATATTCAATTTTTTATCTAATAAAGGAATAAATAGAATAGTATCAACCGTGTTTAATGAAGACCGGGAAGATTTCGCAAACACAATGGAGAAATTAATGGAATGTAACACTTATGAAGAATCTACCGAAATATTAAAAAGTGTTTTTTTAACTTATCGTATTAATCCCTATTCCAAAGATGCGGTTGCTTTGACTAATGCCGTATCAAATTATTTCGATCAGACTTAGCCGATGTTTATTGATTATACTGAAATTGAAGTAAAGGCTGGAAACGGTGGAAAAGGTGCTGTTGCGTTTAGACATGAGAAGTACGTCCCTAAGGGAGGTCCTTCCGGAGGAAACGGTGGAAAAGGCGGCGATGTTATTTTTAAAGCTTTCCATAATCTTTCAACACTTCTGGACTTTAGGTACAAACGTAAATATAAAGCCGGTAACGGAGAACCCGGCGGTAGTTCTCTTAAAGACGGTAAAAACGGCGAGGATTTAATTATAAAAGTTCCGGTTGGAACTGTCATCAAAGATGCTGAAACTAAAAAAATACTCTTTGACCTTGATTCCGACGGCAAGGTGTTCATAGCGGCAAAAGGAGGTAAAGGAGGTAAAGGAAACAGCAACTTCGCTACATCTACAAATCAAACCCCACGTTTTGCCGAACCCGGTATAGACGTGCAAAGCGGAAAACTTATCCTTGAACTTAAACTTATTGCCGATGTAGGACTCGTAGGATTCCCCAATGCAGGGAAATCAACCCTTATTTCAACCATTTCTGCAGCAAAACCTAAAATTGCCGATTATCCGTTTACTACTTTGGAACCGAATTTGGGGATAGTGCAATATAAGGATTTTAATAGCTTCACTGTGGCGGATATCCCCGGAATTATTCAAGGCGCTCATGAAGGTAAAGGACTTGGGCTAAAGTTCCTGCGTCATATAGAACGTACTAGGATTCTCCTCTTCTTGATTGATTTGACTAGTGAGAATATTCAAAAAGATTTTGATATGTTATTTAATGAATTAAAAAATTACAGCGTTAAACTGGCAAATAAAAAGAAAATCGTCGCTTTGTCTAAAGCTGATTTAGTCGAAGAATCCGTATTGAAAAAGTTTAAAAACCAAAAATTAAAAAATGCCGATTTACCGTTGTTGGTTTTTTCTTCGGTCAGTAAGTACGGAATTGATGAATTATTGGATCGGCTCTGGAATATACTCTCGGAAGAGGGTAAAGAAAATAAATAAATTTGAATTTGTAAATCTCCTCTCAAAGATATTTTCCTTGTGAAAAAGCTTTAATTGTTGTTAATATTTACAATACGAAAACTTGGAAATAACTTTTTTAAATATGTTCATAAATTTAAATAAGTCTTTTATTAAAAAACTTGATAACGGCAAATGAGATAAAGATTATCATTAAGTTTCTAAACTTGATCGCAATCAATCATACATTTATACCTTGCAAAATAAATATTTAACAGGGTTGAACTTTTATTATAAACACAAACAGAATTGGAAAATATAAATATATGAAACTTAGCAAATATTTTGTTCCGACATTAAAAGAAACGCCAAACGATGCAGTGGTAAAAAGTCATATTTTAATGCTTCGTTCAGGTATGATAAGAATGGTTTCGGCAGGAATATATTCATTTCTACCGATAGGTTATCGAGTAATCAAAAAAATAACTCAAATTATCCGGGAAGAAATGGACGCAATCGGTGGTCAGGAATTTCATTTGCCTGCATTGAGTCCTAAAGAAATATGGGAAGAAACAAATAGAGTGGAAGCATTTGGTGATATTTTATTTCATATAAAAAACAGAGATTATGTTTTAGCTCCGACTCATGAAGAAATAGTAACGTTTCATGCACGCAATGTATTGAAATCATATAAAGATATGCCCCAAATCTGGTATCAGATTCAAACCAAATTCCGTAACGAAGCCCGTCCTAGAAGCGGTGTTATACGGGGAAGACAGTTTTTAATGAAAGATGCATATACATTTGATGCTTCATGGGAAGGGCTTGATATTGCTTATGGATTACATGATAAAGCTTACCGGAAAATCTTTGATAGATGTGGAATTAAATATTTTATTGTAGGTGCTTCGAGTGGGGCTATGGGAGGTAAAGGCTCTGAGGAATTTATGGTTAAATCCGATGCCGGTGAAGATACCGTTGCTTTCTGCGATAAATGCGGTTACGCCGCTAATGTTGAAGTTGCCGCTTCAAAAGTCCCGGCGAAAATAAGAAATGAAAAAAATGAAGAGATAAAAGAAATTTATACGCCTAATGTCGGATCAATAGATGAGCTTTGTGAGTTTTTAAATATTGATGAAACTCAATGTGCAAAATCAAGGGTGTATATTTGTAAGGATGAGGCGATTTTAATATTGATGCTCGGAAACGAAGAGGTAAATGAATCAAAACTTTCGAAGGTGCTTGGGAATACGATTCGCCCTGCACATCCTGATGAGCTTAAACAAATTACCGGTGCCGATGCCGGCTCTATTGGTCCTGTAGGTTACAAGGGGAAAATAATCGCTGATAACCGTTTGAAAAATGCCGATAATTTTTTCAGTGGGGCTAATAAAAATAATTATCATTTGAGTGGAATCGATTTAATGCGCGATGTACCTAATATTGAATATGCTGATTTGAGATCCGTTAAAACAGGAGAGGGCTGTCCAATTGATGATGGTATCTTGGATGTATTTAATGCAATAGAATTGGGACATATTTTTAAGCTTGGTACAAAATATTCCGAAGCAATGGGCGCCATGTTTATTGACGAAAACGGAAAAGAGAATCCTCTTATTATGGGTAGTTACGGAATAGGTGTGGAACGTGTATTAGCTTGTTATATTGAACAGCATAATGATGAGAACGGTCTGATTTGGGATAAAACTCTTGCACCTTTTGATATTCATTTAATTGGATTGAATATGAAAAATCCTGAGGTTGTTGAAGCTTCCGATAATATTTACTATAAATTATCCGAAAACGGATATGAAGTGTTATTCGACGATAGAGTTGAAGCTCAAGCAGGATTTAAATTTAAAGATGCCGATTTATTAGGCATGCCCATTCAAATAATCGTCGGAAACAAAAAATTAAAACAGAATAAAATTGAAATTAAGATAAGAGTCACCGGTGAACGGCTTGATGTTGAACGTGATAAACTATTAAATAAAATTAATGAATTAATGAAGTAAATCGGCGTAATCTTCAGTTCTGTTTTATATGTTTATAATTTAAATTTTACTGAATATCAATATTATTTTTCTTTTAAATTTATTTGTGAGTCTCTTCAAAAAGATATTTCTCTTATGAAAAGCTTTAAATTCCGTTGATATTCATAATTCGAAGAGTTGAAATAACCTTTTTAAATACGACTCATAATAAATTTAGATTTTTCCTTCTTTTATTCTTTCCTAATAATGAACTTTTCTTTTTCCATCAATATCATTTTTCATCTTGTTTTCATCTTTGATTTATATTTTTAAAATGATAGTAATAAATAATTACATGATTCTTAATTAAAAATAGGAAAAAAACATGAAAAAAGTAATTTTAAGTGCCGGTATACTGTTAATGCTCGGTTTTTTTGTTATGCCTACTAAGAGTTTTGCCCAAGAAAAAGAAATAAGCAAAATTCAAATACCTCAAAATGTGTTGAAGGTATTTCATAAAACATATCCGAAAGCCAAAATAAAAGGGACCGGTATAGAAACGGAGAACGGGCATAAATATTTTGAAATTGAAAGCGTAGAAGGGGAAAAACATATTGATTTATTGATTACCCACTCCGGGAAAATTACAGAGGTGGAAGAAACGATTCCAACCGGTGAATTACCTTCAAGCGCATTGAATAATTTGAAAGCAAAATTCAAATCTTTTAAAATTGAAAAAGCCGAAAAGGTTACAAACGGTAAAAAGTTAACTTACGAATTAGCTATCGAAAGTAATCACAAAGACTATGAAATAGTATTAAATTCAACCGGCAAAATTATGAAAACTAAAATGATGAGCAAAAAAATTGAAAATAATGAATCCGGAGAAAATGGCGAGACGGATGAAAACGATAATAACTAATGTAAATTATTTTTTATGATTTATATTTGTAGTTTAAAAAATGAGTTTGTCGAGAAATGAGGATATCCGTTATAAGATTAATAGTTTTATTTTTGCTATTTACATTAGTTGGAAACACAAAAGCACAAACATCCTTACCTAACGTAATTAAAGCAATGAGAATACACGGTAAAATTAATATTGACGGTAAATTGATTGAACCGGAATGGCAGAAAGCTTTTCACATTTCAAATTTTACCCAGCGTGAACTAAATGAAGGCAAACCGGCGACAGAACGAACCGAGGTAGCAGTTTTGTACGATAAAAATAATTTATATATTGGTGTTTGGTGTTACGATAACAAACCGGATAAATTAGTAGCGGAAAGAATGAAACGCGATTTTGATTACAGCACGGATGATAATTTCCAAATTGTTATAGATACTTATCATGATAAACGAAACGGCTATTTGTTCATAACAAATCCAAACGGTGCACGATTTGATGCACTAATTCAGAATAACGGGCAACAAGTAAACGGAGCTTGGGACGGAGTATGGAATGTGAAAACTACCATTACAAATAAAGGCTGGTTTGCAGAATTTGAAATCCCTTTTTCCACACTAAAATTCAGTACT
>CBFDUR010000027.1:0-10229 GCA_965613005.1 uncultured Ignavibacteriales bacterium | reverse complement strand
ACAAATCAATATTTTCTGCCAAAAATAACACGAATATTACTGATAAGATACTAAATACAGAAAAATAATAACCGGAAAGAAGTGCGGAAAAGTTCAAGTAATCATTTAAAATAGAGAACATTTTTTTTCAACTACTGCGTAGTCACAGGAAGCTTTTCAATAGAGTTGCCGGAAATATATCGATATGTTCCTTTCTCTTAGTTAGCGGAATTTCAATCCGGTATTACTTCTCCGTGATCAGAATCTCCATGTTGCAATTTATTTTCTCCCTTTCTTTTATCTTTAGAAGTTAATACGTCTTTGTCCAATTCAGTTGGTTTATTCGGCTCAATATTCATATTATTACTCATATTTTCATCGGATGATTTTTCCTTTTCATCCGGTTTCGGAGAATTTTGAGGTTGTCTGTAAAAAATTAATAAAAGAATAACTCCAATCGACACCGATGCATCTGCAACATTGAAAATGGGCCACCTATAAAATTCTTTACCAAATAAACTGAAGTGAAAGAAATCAAAATCTAAGAAATCGACCACCTTTCCATAAAACATCGGTGCATAATGATAAAATACTCCATAAAATATTCTGTCTATTGAGTTACCAATCGCACCACCTAAAATCATGGCTATCGAAAAGCGTAAAGCAAATCTTTGATTTCTGATTTTGTACAAATACCAAATCAAACCGATACTGGCAACCAAAGAAAAAAGAGATAGCCACAATTTTAAATTTATTCCGGGGTTAAATCCGAAAGCCATCCCAGGATTCTCAATAAAAGTAATTCTAAAGAAATTCCCTATAACAGGAATTTTTTCTCCTATATACATCCCTTTATAAGCTATGCCGAGAAAGGGAATTGAAAATCCTTTTATAAATAGTTTTGAAATTTGATCGATAATTATAATTATGAGGGAAACAAATAAGATTTTCAAACTATTCCTTATTGTCTGCTAAGTAATGTTGGATTGAAGATGCAGGTACATCGCTTTCAACCTTACGTTTGTTAATAGTAAAAAGCAGTAAAATAACGCCTGCAGTAACCGATACATCGGCAAAGTTAAAAACATAGTGGCCAAAAGATTCATTAAAAATGAAAAAGTTAAGGAATTTCAGATCAAAAAAGTCCACAACCTTTCCATAAAAAAGTGGTGCATATCCGTAAATCAATCCGTAAAAAATTCTGTCTATTAAATTTCCAAAGGCACCACCCAAAATGAAAGCCAAGGAAATTCTCAGGGATAATTCACGTTTGCGATTTATGTACAAGTAAATAAGTAAAGCAAGGCTGGCCAAAAGCGTAATTATCGATATCAAAAGCTTATATTTAGCGCCGAAAGAGATACCGAAAGCTATCCCGGGATTTTCCACAAAGGTTAAATTGAAAAAGTTTCCTAATATAGGGACAGGATAACCCCGCGTTAATCCGGCACTATGCAAATTTAAAAAAGGGATATTTATTCCTTTAACCAATAATTTCGTTGCCTGATCAATTATTACAATTACGGCAGATATAAATAAAACTTTCAAACCAAACCTTTTTAACTCTTAATATTTAAAGTTAAGTGTTATTGATATATTTAAATGGGCAACCTTCTCGTTATCTTCTTTCCTTTTTCTGCTTCACAGGAAGGCAGAGTTGACTGTGAGGCACAGCTTCCAATCTTTCCCTAGGTACCAGCGGACATGTTTCACAAAGATGCTGTGGTTTTTCAATACATTCAACACAAATACCGTACGTTCCGGCATCTATTCGTTTCAATGCATCTTCAAGATATCCTAAAAATTTATTTTCTCTTTGAGCATATAAAAATGTTTTTTCTCTTTCCATAGCATCAGTACCTTGCTCAGCCATGTGCAAAGAATAAGGAGAATTTTCGTTGATATATTCACCTGTAGCGGTATCCAGCATTTGTTCTTTTAAGTTTTGAAGCTGCTCTATTATTTCGTTTTGTTTCTCCAAAATAATTTTTTTAAAGTGCTCAAGGTCTTCTTTGCTGTAACCTTTTATTTTCTCAAGTGCTCTTGCTCTAATTTCCGCAGAGCTCAAAGTTTCAGATTTAGCTTCCTCACTTTTTACTTCTTTCTTTTTCGATTTCTTTCTTGCCATAGTGATAGTTTGTCCCGTTTCTTTCTTCGTTTCTTTCTTCGTTTCTTTCTTCGTTTCTTTCTTTTTACTTACCTTATTAGCTTTTGAACCGGTTGTTTTTTTTACAACTTTTTTTGAGGTGGTAATTTTATTTGATTTTTTTGCAGCAGGATTTTTACCGGTTTTCTTTTTATTTTCCGCTGTTTTTGATTTAGGTGTTTTAGCAGAAACATTTTTAGTTTTCACTCTTTTTTTTGTAGTTTTTTTTGCCATTTTTCAATCTCCTTTTTTAGGCATTAACCTTTTCAATTTGTATAGTGCAATTGAGTTCACCGATTTTCCATTGTTTAGAAGAATTACCTTTTAATATGCCGCCTTTTTCAATGCGATCACCTAAAGTTTCATTTGCGATATATTCTTTAAACGAATTTACTGCATCAACCATTTCGCCGCTACCATCAAACATGATATTAATTCTGTCGGTAACTTCAAACCCAAAATCTTTCCTCATATTTTGAATTCTATTAACAAATTCCCGTGCCAATCCTTCTTCAATAAGCGCAGTATCTAATTCCGTGTCAATTGCAACTGTAACGTTTTCATCATTTTCAACTACCCAACCTCTAATCTCAGAATTTATAATTTCTACATCCTCTTTATTAACCACAACACCATCGCCTTGAATATTCAAATGAATGTTTTCCCCGGCTTCGAGCATAGCAATTTCTTTGTTGCCGAATTCTTTGATAGCATTCGCAATTAAATTTACCTTTTTACCAAATTTAGGACCGAGAGACTTAAAGTTGGCTTTTGCAGATTTTTTCACAATCGCCGAATCGTTATCCAATAAGATCATTTCTTTAACATTCACTTCATTCAAAATCACATCTTTCATTTGATTGACTGCATCTTTTTTGGAATTTTCTACAACAACCATTATTTTCCTTAACGGTTGCCGTACCTTTAACTTGGATTTAGCCCTCATAGTTCTTGTTAAATACACAACCTTTTGTGCAATTTCCATTTTTTCTTCCAAAAGATTATCAAAGAATGTCGGAACAGGGAAATCAGTTAGATGAACAGATTCATAATTTTCTTTATTAGTAACCGAGTTAAGATTTCTATAAATATATTCAGAAATAAAAGGAGTAAAAGGAGCAGTTAGTTTGACGATATTGATTAAACATTCATACAATGTTTGGTAAGCGGAAAGTTTGCTATGATTCATTTTAGATTTCCAAAAACGTCTTCTACTCCTTCGAACATACCAATTAGATAAGTGATCAATGGTAAATGATGAAACCGCCCTAGCTGCACGTGTAACATCATAATTATCCATTAATCTTTCATATTCTTTAATTAATGAATTTAATTCAGATATAATCCATCTGTCAATTTCAACTCGTTGAACGTATGGAATCACTTCTTCCTTGAAAGTAAATCCGTCAATGTTAGCATAAATAGCAAAAAAAGAATACGTATTTAATAATGTACCGAAAAATTTACGTTGGACTTCAATTAGGCCATCCACATCGAACAAAGTAGGTCGCCACGGCGGGCTGTTTGTAACCAGATACCATCTGGTAGAATCAGCACCATATTTATCAAAAAGTTCAAAAGGATCAACCGTATTGCCTTTTGATTTTGACATTTTAAGGCCATCTTTATCAAGAATCAATTCATTGACAATGATATTCTTAAATGCAACGCCGTCGAATAACATTGTTGAAATAGCATGTAAAGTATAGAACCAACCTCTCGTTTGATCAATACCTTCACAAATAAAATCCGCGGGAAAATAATTTTTCTCGAACGATTCTTTATTTTCAAATGGGTAATGATATTGTGCAAAGGGCATAGACCCGGAATCAAACCAAGCGTCAATAAGCTCAGGAGTTCTTTTAAATATTTTACCGTTCTTATCAAAAAATATTTTATCAACAAAAGGCTTATGAAGATCAATGTTATCAAAATTTTTAAGTGGTATTCTTTTCCCGTTTTCATCAATAAAACCTTCTCTTAATTCCTCAATACTTCCAACGGCAAACATATCGCCATCATCGCTCACCCAAATAGGAAGCGGGGTTGCCCAGAATCTATCCCGAGAAAGTGCCCAGTCTTTATTTTCCTCCAACCAATTTCCAAATCTACCTGAACCGACTTCCGGCGGCTGCCAATTAATAGTTCTATTAAGTGCAATCATCCTTTCGGCAATCTGCGTAGTTCTGATAAACCATGATTCTCTCGCGTAATATCATCGGTAAATAAACCCGCCCTTGTTACAGGTTGAAGCATCGGTAGATTATACTTTTTCAAAAGTTCGTAGTCATCCGCACCAAACGCAGGGGCTATATGAACTATACCCGAGCCATCTTCGGTGCTTACAAAATCTCCAATGGTTACAAAGAAAGCTTTTTTATCAACTTTGAGATAATTAAACAGTTGTTCGTATTCAATACCTACTAAGTCACTTCCTTTATATTCCTCTAAAATAGTATATTCATTATTTATAATAGATAAACGATCTTTTGCTAATATTATTTTGTTACCGTTGGAATCTATTTTTACATAATCGATATTTCCCCCTACCGCAAGGGCAACGTTCGAAATGAGAGTCCAAGGAGTTGTAGTCCATACCAAAAAATATTCATCTTTACCTATCAACTTGAAAAAGACGTAAACGGAGGGATCTTTGGTTTCCCTATATCCAAGAGCTAGTTCATGAGAAGAAAGCACAGTTTCGGATTTTGGGTCTTGGGGAACAATTTTATAATCTTTATAAATCAGCCCTTTATCAAACAAAGTTTTTAATGCCCACCAAACAGATTCAATATAGTTGTTATCAAGGGTAATATAAGCAGAATCAAGATCGATCCAATAACCCATCCGGGTAGTCATCTTTTCCCATAAATCCAAATATGTAAATACAGATTCCCTGCATGCATGGTTGTATTTTTCTATGCCGTAATCAATAACTTCGCTCTTATGTTTTATACCGAGTTTCTTTTCTACTTCAATTTCAACCGGTAAACCGTGTGTATCCCAGCCGGCTTTTCTTTCAACCCTGAATCCTTTTAATGTCTTGTATCTACAAACTAAATCTTTTAGGGTTCTGGACATTACATGGTGGATCCCCGGTTTTCCATTAGCTGTCGGAGGTCCTTCATAAAATATAAATGATTTGGATTTCTCTCTTGTAGATATACTTCTTTCGAATATCTTATTTTCATCCCAGAATTTGAGAATTTTTTCTTCTATTTCAGGATATTTTATTTTATCTAAATTTTGTTCAAACATTTTTTGTAATTTATATTTTAATTCAACTATTATGGAAATTCTTCAATAATTTTTTATTTAAAAAGCTTTGGAATATTTTTAATGAGTCACATTTAAAAACATATTTTGCTTTTGAAAAAGCTTTTATTTTATTAAAATCTAAATTAAGCGATTCTAAATTGTTATTCCGGTTCTTCATATTTTTTAATCAATTCTTTTTCCGTTAGAATAAATTCTTTTAATTCGCTTTCGATTCTTTCTTTCTTCAACAATATATTTTTAGCGGTAAACTCGGCATCATCAATTATTTTTTTAACTTTAAGTTTAGCTTCTTTCAATTCGAGCGCAGCTTCTTTCCGTGCATTCTTCAGTTCATTGTCGTAAACACTAAGTCTCTCATTTAACACTACCGCATCTTTTTGCAGAGCCATAATTTGAGCGATAGCCATTCCAAAAAAGCCCATAGTACCGAGAGTAATATTTCTAAGGCTGAATAGGATTAAATTAGCAGTTAGAAGTTCGTTGGCCGAAAAATAATCCCGGAAAAATGAAATCATCAAAACACTTATAATAGTAGCGGCAATGATAGTTGCAAAAACAACCTTTCCTCCGTAATGCCAACCTAAAGTTTTATTAATAAACCAACCACATGAGAAACATAAAACCGAAAGTACAAACCAAACGGCAAAATTATTCTCACCGAACTTAAATAATTCAGTATTTAAAAAATTCGATGAAAATATTAAAATCCCCATCAAAACAGGAGTTAAATAATAATATGGAGGTCTTTTTTTCATTTATAGTCTTTTGATTACTTCCTTCATTATTAAAGTCATTTTAGGTTCGGCAGCCATAGCGGTTGATATAATTTCTTCTACATTGACAGGCTTCAGCGCATCAGGAAAACATTCATCCGTTATGATGCTGATACCCAATACTCTCATCCCCATATGATTAGCAACAATATTTTCGGGTATTGTAGACATTCCCACTACATCTGCCCCGGTAGCTCTAAGAAATCGATATTCAGCTTTTGTTTCCAAATTTGGACCCGGTACGGCAATATACACACCCTTTTGAATTTTTATTTTCTTTTCAAGAGCAACATTTTCGGCTAATTCAATAAGTTTATGATCATAGGCTTCGCTCATATCCGGGAATCTAGGACCAAGCTCATTCTCGTTTTTCCCTATAAGCGGATTATCCCCGAGTAAATTTATATGATCGACCATCAGCATTACATCGCCTTTTCGAAACAAGGGATTCATACCGCCACAAGCATTTGAAACAAGTAAGATTTCCACACCCAAGAATTTCATTACTCTTACCGGATAAGTAATTTGATGCATTGAATAACCTTCATAGTAATGAAATCGCCCTTGCATTGCAACTACTTTTTTATCGCCTATAGTTCCAAATATTAATTTACCTTTGTGCGATTCAACGGTAGAAAGAGAAAAATAAGGTAAATCGGAATAATCAATTTCATGTTCGATATTAATTTCTTTAACTAGTCCACCCAAACCTGTACCCAATATAATTCCAACCGGATAGTTATCCGAAGTATGTTTCTTAATTACTTTGAGAGTTTCATTTATTTTTTCAATCAATTCGCTCGTGCCTCTATAATAATTTATTTACAATATCATCAATATTTAAGTTTACTTTTTTAGCTTGTTCAATCCGTTCTTTTATTTGGACATCTTCGGTTTCGGAAACTGCATTTTCCACTTTCGATTCAAACAATTGTGCTTGGGAACTTATCATAGCTTTCAGTCTTGCCACTAAGAGGTCCCGTTCTTCTCTTAAAAAAATCACGGAATTTCGTATTTCATTTGTTTTTTTTCTAGCTTTTTCAAGAATTTGAGCAGCTTTTAATTCAGCTTCTTTAATCATCAAATTTGTTTGTTTTTTAGTAGATTCGATAGATTTAGAAGACGATTCTTGAGCTTTTAGCAAAGTTTCTTGTAGATTCTTTTCGATTTTATTAAACTCGCTTAATTTTACAGAGACCTTTTCGAGTTCTTTTTTCAATGAATCATTTTCTTTTTGAATTGCTTCGAACTCATCGGATAATCTTTCATAACCGCGAAAAGATTTATTGAATTCTTGCTTTTGAATGCTAATGGGGGAAACTCTCATAGTTTCTCCCTCCAATTTTTAGAATAATCCCTGTCTCCGAAAATTGCAGAGCCGATTCTCAACATAGTTGCTCCTTCTTCAATTGCAATTTCATAATCCGAACTCATTCCCATTGATAATTCAGATAAATTCAATCCTTTCAGATTCAATTGTTCACGCAGTTTACGCAAAGAACTAAAACTATTCCTAATCGATGCTTTATCATTTGTAAAAGGTGCAATTGTCATCAATCCAATTAATTCGAGGTTTTTATATTCCTTACAATAAAAAGCTATATCTTTGATTTCACTTTTATCGGTCAAACCCGATTTACTCGGTTCATCTGAAGTTTTTATCTGTAAAAGAACTTTAGGTTTCTTATTGATTTTAGCGGCTCTTTTGTTTATTTCAGAAGCAAGCATTAGGGAATCAACAGAATGGATATAATCGGCAGATTTTACAACAAATCTTACTTTGTTTCTTTGTAGATTTCCGATAAAGTGCCATCTTATTTTATCCCCTAGTATATTGTATTTAGCTTCTAATTCTTGAGCTTTGTTTTCGCCAAAATCTTCTAAGCTTTCATTTATCGCTTTATTTATCTCTTCGATACCAAAATTTTTTGAAACTGCGATCAGCTTAATTTTCGAGGGATCTCTTTTAACTTCGGAGCACTTTCTATCTATAATTTCTTTTAGTAACTTTAAATTTCTCGATATCATAGTAAAATTAAGAATGTGAATGTATCGTTTTTATCATCAAAAATCAACGTTAAAACGACTTAATCAGCCCTTTTATTATTGAATTCAAAATATATAATAATGAAATAATTATTAATAATACAATTTTTATCATTTTTTTATTGCGTCAATAATATGCGGCAACAAAGTATTTATTATATCGTCTAAAAATAAGCATAACATATCAATTTCACATATAATTTTTGTAATTTTAAAGGCAATTAATTTAAAATAAAGGAATAGCCATGGAAATCGAATTATTATCAAATATTAAAGCAAAAGCTTCAAAAAATAAAAAGACAATACTTTTACCCGAATCACATGATGATAGAATTCTCCGTACCGCTGAAATATTATTAAAAAACGGAATCGCATCAATTATTACCTTAGGCGAGGAAAACAAAATAAGGGAAAATGCTGATAAGTTAGGATTAGACCTATCCGGTATAAGAATTATTAATCCTGCTACTTCCGATAAGCTGAGTGATTTTACTAATGTATATTTTAATCTTAGGAAGAAAAAGGGAATCACAATTGAACAAGCTCGTGAAACTATGAAGAGAGATCTATTTTTCGGAGCTATGATGGTAAAGGAAGGAATGGCTGACGGAAGTGTCGCCGGGTCGATTGCATCGACGGGTGATGTTTTAAAAGCCGGAATCCAATGCATTGGAATGTCGGAAGGTATTTCGATCGTCTCAAGCTTTTTCTTGATGGTTTTCCCGGAGAAAACTTATAGTTTTGCCGATTGTGCTGTTGTTCCCGACCCTGATGCTTCTCAACTAGCGGATATAGCAATCTCTACTGCAAAAAATCATCTGAAACTTACCGGTGAAACACCCTATGTAGCAATGCTTTCATTCTCAACTAAAGGTAGCGCTAAGCATGAGTCGGTTGATAAAGTACTAAATGCATTAAATATTATAAAAGAGAAGAAACCGGATTTGAAAGTAGATGGAGAACTGCAACTTGATGCAGCCATGGTAGAACCGGTAGGAAAAAGAAAAGCTCCCGGCAGTGAGGTTGCCGGCAGGGCAAATGTTCTTATTTTCCCCGATTTGAATGCGGGAAATATCGGTTATAAGATTGCTCAAAGAATGGGAAAAGCTGAAGCAGTAGGACCAGTCGTTCAAGGATTAAAAAGACCGTTCTTCGATTTAAGCCGTGGTTGTAGTGTTGGCGATATTGTTAACACTGTCGCTATCTGTGCTTTGATGGCGTAATTCTGTTTTTATTAACTTGGCGGATATAGTTTGGAATTTACACACTTGCCAAGTTTTACTTTTGTTGAAGGCAGCCATAATGCATATCCAGGATTGTCAATTAAAAGAAGTATATTTTTTGCAAAAACAATACCGAATTACTGGATTATTTCAGATAAAATTACCGGTAGCGGAACTCATACTTTTGATCAATATTTTCATTTAGCTCCAATGTACAAACTTCATACAAATTTAAATTTATTAACGCATTCGGTTACTACTCCATATTTTGGACTTTATCCTTCAGATACAACTGCTTCGGCAAAAATAATAGTCGGTTGGGGTCTCGATAAGTATAACCGGAAAGAAGAAGATCCCGTTGTTAAATTCAGCAAGACAGGGAAACCGCCGGTTACATTTGAAACCGTGCTGTTTCTTTATACATCGGAAATCTTTTCCGTTAATGTACCGAAGGAACAAGTATTTAACGGTAATGATTTAGTAGATTCAACGGATGCTTTCTGCATTAAAATAAATTATGGAAATAATAACGACTGGTTTTTCAAATCAGATTCGGATACGCTTTTGTTAAATTACGGTTCATTTTCTTCACGTTCAAAATTGGCATTTGTAAAAGTTATTGATGACAGCTCAGTTGCAAATTTTCAATTGATTCTTGGAAGTGAACTTTACTACAATAACAAATCACTGATTGATTCTTGGAAATGAACTTTACTACAATAACAAATGGCTCTATTCTAAATATGGATATATATTTTTAATAATTCTATCCTTTAGGAGAGG
>CBFDUR010000026.1:0-10310 GCA_965613005.1 uncultured Ignavibacteriales bacterium | reverse complement strand
TCCATTGAACTTTTTCAGACTATTTGATCACTTCAATTATTTTATTATGAATTTCATCAACCATAGAAAGTCGCTGATTTATATCACTAAACTGCATAACAGTAACATAATAAAACCAATCGCCCATTCTAGCTCTAAGGCAAGGTAAAGTTAGTTTATTTTTACTCATATAAATTCTTAAACTCCGGTTTAATTTTGGCATTTGGTATATCAGTATTTATGTGAGGAACAAAAATATTCAATAATTTTTTTTCTATAACATCAATGTCAGTGTTAATGTTAACCACAGAATAATAGAAATACAGATTTTCTTTATAAAGATTAAGCATTTCAAACACCTTTGGCCTTGGTTTCCCTTTACCTGCTTGATCCTGTAGATATTCATTATATCTTTTTTTTAATGTTCGTGTAGTTTTGCCAACATAAAATAAATATCTTGTTTCAAAAAAATGTTGAAATTTAGGAACTACTACAAAACAATAAATCCCCTTTTTGTTAGGTAAAATAGAAAAGTTTTTTCTGTTGAATTTTATTCGTTTCCATTTTAAGTTAAAAGTATATTGATTACTAGAATCTATCCAAAGAGATGGTTTAAGAAAGAACTTTCTTGTATGTAGTTTATAATTTCCTTTTTGATTAAAATCAATTTCGTAAGCCATAAGCCACCATCAAATAAAACACGCAGCACAACCCTCACCTTCAGCTTCCTCTAAAATGTCTATTAAAAAAGGAGACCGTGGGTTTGAGTTTCTTGCTGCTCTTTTTAATTGTTCTTCTTTAATTTGTTTAATTCTTTCAGGCTTTATTATATCTTCAAGTCGTTCATCCTGCATCCAAGTATAGCCGTCTTTTTCATAAGTCATAGCTTTTTCAAATCTTTCTCTGTGATTTTCGTATAGCCAAATCCATTCTATCTTTTGCTGAAAAAAACAAAAAAAGCAGCCTGAACGGCTTCTTGAATAATATCCCTTTTTTCCATTTACTTCAAATTCAATTTTATTGTAATATCCGGGAATCCCAACACCACTTTCTTCTAAAATTCTAAAAATATCATCTCTAATTAAAATATCCTCATTCTCAATTAAAGGAAAGTCTTCTAAAAAAGAAATTGGATAATTGGTTGTCTTTAAAAATTCGAAAACTATTTTATTAAACTCATAAATGCTTATTGTTAAAAGGTCACCAAGTTTTCTGTCTTGATCATATTGAAAAGATAATGGTTCGTTTAATATTCTAACAATCGTATCTAAAAATCTCTTGGAAGTAGTAACTAAGCTAATTTCATTTAGAAGTGAAATATTTTTATTAGCAAGTAGATTATTTATTATCTCTTTGCTCCAAATGTTCTTACGAAAAGGAAATATTGATTGAATAGTTCCTTTATGTGAAATATACCCCTCCCTATCTTCATCTCCTCTAATACCAACATAGGAGATTGTTGGAGCAGTTCCAACAAATTCCTCAAACGGTTCCAACTTCATTTTTCTTGTACACCATCGTGCGTTTGCAGAAGGTAGATAGCCACCATAAAGTTTTAAATAGTGATCAAATTGTTTTTCGTCATCAATATTTTTAGCAGCTTTTAATTTTTTTATGGGTTTACCTAAATATATTTCTAGATTTTCAATAATCTTGTATGTTTCATCAAGTTCTTTTCCTGTCTCACAAAAATAATAGGTGATATCTAATTGGGGATATTTATCTTTTAGATAAATTGCTAATGCAGCACTGTCCTTGCCCCCGGAAATTCCTAAAACATTTTCAACTCTCATCATTTCGTAATTCTTTTTTTAACAAATTTATTAATGCTGCTTTGTTAAGAGTTTTATCTTCACTCAATTGATTTTTAATTTTTTCCTCTATTCTCTTTACTTTCTGCTCATTTGTTTTTGATAACCTAACGATTGAGCTAATTAAACTTTCTTCAGTTGATGTAATATCAACTCTATATGCTTTTTCAGTCTTTTTATTTATTTGCAACTTAGTAAATTCTGAAAAGCTATCAAACTCATAAAGGATATTTTTTAGCTTATCATATATTATTTTTTCTTCATCGTCGTTTATTTGATTTAAGTTCTTTTCGATTAATGCTTGAATAATAGAATTCAACCAAGAGTCTCGGTCGTCTAATTGTGAGATAACTCGCTTATAAAATGTTTTTTGATATGGGAGAAGCAAATAACTTTTTACCGAAGCATATCTTTCAATTAAAATTTGTTTATAGCTTGGAAAAATTTTGTTATCAAATTCAAATTGATTACATAAAAATTCTTCAATTCTATTAAGTAATTCATCGTAGCAAGTTCTTAATTCTTGAATGCAATCTTGAAGTTGTATAACGTAATCTTTAAGATATTTACTCGACTCATAAAGCTTTACCGTTGAATAGCCTAATGCAGCAGGAAATTCTTCAAAAAAAGTTTTTTCCGGATCTTTAGCATTGGCAATAGCTTTTCGAAAAGCAATGGCTGATTTACTTAGTTTATTTGTTCGTTTTGTGTATTCAGGTAAAGTTCTGTAGAATGTTAAAAATGGTCTGATTGTATCAATAAAACTTTGGTTTGATATCGTTTCTTCTTTTGTTTTACTAATCAAGGTTCTGTATCGGTTGAATAAGTCGAGTTTTACACCTTTAACATCAAACGCCTTAATATAGTAATGTTGTGGATATTTTATGATAATGTCTATTAAATCAAGATTTAATGATGGGACATAAGTGTCTTTCTCGAATAGTGCATAGTCGTCTCTCTTAATAAACAGAAATATTGATAGCCATAAATCTATAAATCCTTGTTTTAGTTTTAGTGGTTTATCATTTAATATTTCGATTAAATCAAAAAGATTTTTTTTCGAGGATTTGCTAGCATTGATGAATTCTTCGCATTTTTTCCACAAGTAATTAAAAGATTTATCAAGGGGTTCGGCTAAAATGTATTCATTATTATTTTTTCTGTGTATCCCCGTAGCTTTTAGTAAACTGAGATAAATGGTTTTCTCTGCCGGGAATTTATCTTCCGGAAAGTCTAAATTTTCTTTATCCCAATAATTCATCAATTGATTTATGAATAATTTACGCGCTCTTGTTATAACACCGGGTAATTTGGCTCTATTAATTAATTCGTTATGAAATGTGGGCGTCTCAACATAAATATCGTCAATTATTTCTGATAATATTTTATTAAAAGTGGTTTTTGAATCGATAGCAACTACTTCGCCATTAAAAACCCAAATTATTTTAGAGTTTTTATAAAAGAGAGATTCAAATACAAGTTCATTTAACTCAGTTATCAAGTTTTCTTTTAAATTTTTTAATTCTCTTTGTACTACACGATCATCTAAAGTATTGTTTAACACATAATTTACTTTATCTATCTCGATTATTGTTGTTTTGATCAACTCAGCATTTTTATAGAAAACATATAAGTTCGCCTCAGAGACCTCGCGAGAAACAGCTTGAATGTCTTCTATCTTAATCTTTTCATTAAATATTAAGTTTATTATTCCATCATACTCCTCTTGTGGTTTTAATCTCGTAGGTATTTCGGAGAGAATAAATTTAAAAAATCTCGGGGTTCCCTTTTTAATATAACTTGCTTTTGCGGTTAAATAAGGAAAATTAAAATATTCTTTTAACTTCGTTACTATGTTGGGTTTATTATTAATGTTTCTTTCAGCATCATTAAGTGCCAAATCAATATCTACATCCGTTCCTTCGAACAAAACATAAGTGTCGGAATAAGATTGATATCTTATCAATTTATTTTTCTCAAGTAAGTTTATTTCGTTTTCTACATTCGTAATCCCGAGCACAAGTTTTCCGTATATACACAAAAACTTTTTATTTAAGAGAGCCCCTTTCTGTGAAAAAATATTCAAAAGTCCTATTGTTTTAATTAACTTTTCTTTATGTGAAGCCTCTTTTTCAAAGACAATTTCATTTCGTTCAATAGTATTTCGAATAATCGTCCATTTAAAATAATCAGGGTTCTGTTTCGAAGATAATAATGAGTAAAAATTTTCTATCAAATAATCATAAATGGAAACTAAATTATAATAAAGTTGTTTTTTATTAATTTCCCTTGGAAAATCCGTTGTTTTAAGAAAAGTAAACAATGAGCGTTCGTTCTGCCCATATCTTTGAAGAGATTTTGTTAAAATACCTGCAGAAAGTAAATCAAGCGGATAGAGATTAATAGCCAAATTTTCATTTATGCTATTATTTAAAGGATATATATGTGCTTCCTTAATAGCATTCAAAACAACTTTCAATTCCTCTTTAATAATATTTTGTGGTTTGCTAGTAAGATATTTGGCTGCCAAGTTAAGTAATTGCTCAACAGGTTCGTTAAATGGAATCTCTATTAACCTGCCTTTTACCTTTTCCCATTCATTTCTTAATTTCGCATCAAGATTAGTTCGATATACATCAAATCCTTGATGAAGTGTAGTTATGAAAAGAATATTTTTACTGTGGTCATTAGCAAACTCAGCTAATTTTTGTATCAGATAAAGTTCTCTTTCCGGATTATTCTTTGATGCATATTCTAAATATTTTCCAAATTCATCAATTACAATTAATAAGCCTTTATTTAAAGAATTAACTTTTATATAAAGCTTATTTAATTCTTCCAATAAGTCACTTTTATTATCAATCTTTAATTTCTCTCTAATTGAATCCTCTAAGGAATGATAATCGCCCACGAAGTTGAGAGTTTGAAATTTTATTTTACCATTAAAAGTTATTTTAGTTTTGAATATCTTTTTCCCGTGTGAAATTTGATTTTCAAGTGCTAATAAAAATGAGCTTTTGCCTGTACCGAAAGAACCAACTAAATAGAATGATTTTATTCCTTTGTCAAAGTTTTTATTTAAATTCTCAATTACTCTTTCCGCATTAGGTGTTGGAATATAGTCTACTTCTTTACCCTGATCTCGTAATATATTTATTGAAGGAGAAAACTTATTTGCCATAATATTCTCGCAATATTTTTATCTTATCAGGTTTACTTGTGAACTGCAATAATCGTATACCTGCATCTTCAGTAAATTGAATCGTTCTGTATTTTTTTGTCAGTATATTTATTTTATTTAATAGGTCCTTTGGGCTAATCGCAAATACATTACCTACACTGTTAAAACTGTGCAACAAATCTTCAAAGGATATAGAGCTGATATAATTGGCATTGGATAAAATGCAATAAAGAATTATTTCTGCCGGTAGATCATTTCTTTCTTTATTCTCAATTTTATACCAATCAATTTCATCTTCGTCGAATTTTTTGAGAGGTTCTATTAAATTTAGGTCAATAAAGATTCCACTAAATAATTCTTCCGGATTCTTATTTGTTTTTTGAGGCCTTATGTAATTGCGTAGAGAAACGGAAATATCTCTTTGAATAGTTTTTTCACTGCAATTTAATTCCGCATCATTACATTTTGATAAGAGAAAATGTAACAATTGTCTCCTGCTAAATTCTATTCTTTTTTTCCTGAATTCATTAAAAACAAGTGAATAAATAGATGAGTGATTCTTTGTAACTAAGTGAAAGTGAAGAAGCCAAAGAGTTGAGGGATTCTCTAAATAAGGATCAACTCCATTTTTATCAAAAATTAATTTTGATAATTCAGTTAATTTGTTGCTATCAGCCATTAATCCAAATGATTTCATCCAAAAATTGATAGCTGAAACCATATTTTTACCAACACCTAAATTAACTACTGCTGAGGGTTCACTAAACTTATGTTTTAGATGTAGAAAATCATAGCCTTTCTTAAGCCAAACATTCCTACAATGAAAAGATTCATGACCTGAAAAAATTAATTTACTCATATAAAATTGTTTCTTTATTTTTAAGTAGATATCCTTTTAAGATAGAAATAGTCTTAGTGATATCTAAAAAAGAATTAAATTTACCTAAGCTAAACCTTAAAGAAGAATATGCTTCTTTATCATTCAATCCCATCGCTTTCAAAACGTGAGAAGGTTTAACGGAATCTGAAGAACATGCAGATCCTTTTGAAATAGCTATTCTTTTCAAACCAGCTAATAGTACATCACTATCAACTCCATTAAAACCAATGTTTAAAATATTTGGTACTCTTTTATTTTTATCTCCATTAATCCAAGAACCACCGATCTCCAACAATTTGTTTTCTAGATCATCTCTCATAATTCTTACTTTTGTATCGTAATCATTAAATTCAGTTTTAGCTAATTCGCAAGCTTTCCCTAAACCAACTATGCCAGGCACATTTAGTGTTCCACTTCTAAAACCTTTTTCGTGCCCACCCCCAAACTGTATTGGTTCAAGTCGCACTTTAAGGGGTCGTTTTCTTTGTATATAAAGTCCACCAATTCCTTTTGGTCCGTGAAATTTATGTCCTGAAAAAGTCATAATATCAATTCCTAGTTCCTCTACATCTACCTTAATTTTTCCAACAGCTTGCGTAGCATCACTCATAAAAAATATATTTCGTTCGTGACAAATTTCGGCTATTTCTTTGATAGGTTGTATGACACCTGTCTCGTTATTTACAAACATTACAGAAACTAAAATCGTTTCATTTCTAATTTCTTTTTTTAAATTATTTAAATTTATTAAACCATTTTTATCAACATTTAAATATGTTACATCTATCCCTTTAGTCTTTAAGTAATTACATGAATCTAAAACAGCATTATGTTCAGTTTTAACTGTAATAATGTGGTTGTCTTTTTTATTATTAGAAGCAACAAAGTCTTTGAGTGATAAGTTAATTGATTCAGTAGCCCCAGAAGTAAATATTAGCTCACTAGTTGAACATCTAATGAGATCTGCTATTTTCTCTCTAGCAGATTCTACGGCTTTATTTGCATTACTTCCCATAATATGTTTGCTTGCAGCATTTCCGTAATGTTCAGTAAAATATGGTAACATAGCTTCAACAACTCTAGGATCTACTTTTGTTGTTGCTGCGTTATCTAGGTAAATTACTTCATCCATTTTTTATAATTATAATTTACAATTAGACTAGTATTATAGTAATAACAATTCGTTCGTGCTTTGTAAAAATTGTTAGTGCACACTAATTTTAATATTAAATATGATATTATAATATAATATAATTGAAGAATTAAAAATAATTTTTTAAAAAACACATTATTTCTAATTTCAGAACTCCCGGTTCATCGCAAATTAAACTATCTCAGTTTTTTTAGTGTATCGCAATTATATTTCAAAATCATTTATTCTATTTCACTCCCTTAGGACCGGCTTCATCTATTTTAAATATAAGAATCTTAATATACAACTACCTTAAAAGAAACCGTTTCACCTGGAGTAGTACTTTCCCATGCCCTAACATATTTAAGTTCGACGGTACTTCGTCCACTGCCGACAGCCTTCAACCTAAAAACAACTTTCGCAGGTGAACCGGGAAGATATGAATAATACGGCTTGACCACATTAGTACCCATCAGCTTTATTATCTTTAAATTCAGAGGATGAGCTAGTTCCCACTTGTAGCCGGTACCCGGATTTGTTTTTAATATTATGGCAAATTCAACACCTTGGTTTATTCTGATAGTTTTCGAAGGATCGGAATAAACATGAATATTTTCGCCGTTATTTGTGTGGTTTGCATTGTTGGGATATAATTTTATAATCTTAATAATCTTCGAACCAAGAAAATTTCCTGTACTATCAAAATCAAATGCCACTGTAACGAAACCTAACAATTCACAATTTAGACAACCATTTTTTAATTTATAATTTATAAGAAATCTTTGTCCTGTTTTTTTCCACTTTTCAGAAACAAAGGCACCAGCACCGCTTCGAACGCCCGGAAGTAATGTAACATGAGGAAATTTTTTCTTCATTTGAAAAAAAACCACATTATTTTCCAGCTCATTTAAAGGTAATATTTTCTCATTATCAACATTAATTAAACGAGGGTTTCCGTTTACAAGATACAACCCTAATTTATCATTTGATTTAAATGGGAAATAAACGGTTGCCGCATCGACTGTTCCTGCATCATAAAAATTTCTCAGATACCCATTACCGTTCAGCAATTGGGCAAATGAAATTGCTTGAGGCGAAGCTCCGGATTTCCTCATTACGGAAATCAAACAAGTCCCTAATTTTGAAGGTGCGATACCTCCGCATTCATTTACCAATAAATCCATTTCCTTCATACTCGGAGACCAGACGGCATTATTATTTATTGATTTTTCTTGCTTGTTGTAAGTATTATTAAAAGTTTGAGATTTCGCCTTCATACAAATCGATAGAACAATTGCTGCAATGATTAGAAATGATTTCATAATTTTATATGTTCTTAATTTATTATAAATAATATTAAATAATAATTTACCCATTTACTAAAGATAAATTAATAAAATTAATCTAATTTTTTTAAGATAAAATGATCAGGTATTTTTTCATTTAAACTAGTTGGAAGTCAAGAAAAATTATTTATATTTCCACTTTATTTGAAAAAATAATGGAAAATTAATGCCAGAGCAAAATATAAACAAAATACCGAAAGCATATAATCCGGCAAATGTTGAGGATAAGTGGTACAAAGTATGGACTGATAATAACATATTTCACTCGGAAATAGATAAAAATAAGCGACCTTATACTATCGTGATCCCGCCGCCAAATATAACCGGTATGCTTACTATGGGACATATTTTGAACAATACGATACAAGATATTTTCATTCGTACAAAACGTATGCAAGGTTACAATGCATGCTGGGTGCCCGGTACTGATCATGCATCTATTGCTACGGAGACAAAGGTGGTTAATTATCTAAAACAGCACGGTATCGAAAAAAATAAAATCGGCAGGGAAGAATTCATAAAACACTGTTGGAAATGGAGAGAAAAATATGGCGGAATTATTATACAGCAGCTTAAAAAGCTAGGTGTAAGTTGTGATTGGCAGCGAGAGCGTTTTACAATGGACGATGATTATGATAAAAAGGTAATCGCATCCTTTGCAGCGCTTTACAAAGAAGGAAAAATCTATCGTGGATATAGAATGGTTAATTGGTGTCCGGCTTCCAAATCAGCTATTTCTAACGAAGAAGTAATTTATAAAACACAAAACGGGAAAATTTGGTATCTAAAATATCCCATTAAAGGAAGAGATCAATTTATAACTGTTGCTACTACCCGCCCTGAAACTATGCTTGGGGATACAGGTGTAGCCGTTAATCCTAATGATATTAGATACAAAAAATTAATTGGTACAACCGTAATTCTACCGATAGTGAACCGTGAAATTCCTATCTTTGCCGATGATTATGTCGATATGGAATTCGGGACCGGCGCAGTTAAAGTTACTCCGGCTCATGACATAAACGATTATGAAATGGGTAAACGTCATAATCTTGAAATAATAAATATCTTCAATGAAGATGCTGCTACCAATGAAAATGTTCCGTTAGAATTCAGACAATTAGACCGATTCGATGCACGTCAAAAAATAGTTATCAGATTAAAAGAGTTAGGCTTGCTCGAAAGAGTAGAAGACTATCAAAATAAAGTCGGTTATTCCGAACGAGGCGGTGTACCGATCGAACCTTATTTATCCGAGCAATGGTTTATGAAAATGGATGAATTATCAAAACCGGCGCTGGAAGCGGTCAAAGGTGGGAGAATAAAATTTTATCCTGAACATTGGACTAAAACCTATGATCATTGGATGACCAACATAAAAGATTGGTGTATTTCACGTCAACTTTGGTGGGGGCATAGAATTCCGGTTTGGTATCACAAAAAAACTAATGAAATATATTGCGATGTAAATCCACCTGAAGACATCGAAAATTGGAATCAGGATGAGGATGTACTCGATACGTGGGCATCCAGTTGGCTGTGGGCTTATGAGGTTTTCAAAACCGAAGAGGAACAAGATTATTATTATCCGACAAATACGCTTGTCACTGCTCCGGATATTATTTTCTTTTGGGTTGCAAGAATGATTATGGCAGGTTTACATTTCAAACATGATATTCCTTTTGAGCATGTTTATTTTACGAGTATTATCAGAGATATTAAAGGAAGGAAAATGAGCAAATCTCTGGGTAACTCTCCAGATCCTCTTGATGTAATTTTAGAATACGGTGCTGATGCGCTTCGGTTTACTATAATTTATCTTGCTCCGCTGGGACAGGACGTCCTATTCAGTACAGATAAGTGCGAAATCGGACGAAACTTTGCCAACAAAATTTGGAACGCAGGCCGTTTCTTGTTATTGAATAAAGTAAACATTGAAATAAATAGCGAATTGATGGAATATATGGAAAATTTGAATTTG
>CBFDUR010000025.1:0-10458 GCA_965613005.1 uncultured Ignavibacteriales bacterium | reverse complement strand
GTGCGGCCGGGGTACGCCGCTTGCGCAGGGAGAATGGGTCACCAGAGGATGGCGACCCAGGTGCGACCTTCGCCTTTCCCAACTACTGTTGCAAATGTGGGTTCGGAGCTGCTAATGCGTGGCGCGATGCGATGTGTTCACGCATTTTGAATGGGCGTAACTGCTTGGGGACTTTCCGCAGACTTGCGGGTGGGGGAGCCCCGAAATGCCCTGCCCCAACTGCCGTAGGAGAAAGGCGCATGAGTCACTGTGAGATTTGTGGTAAGGCAATCGTAGACGTTGAGGGTCGCGTACATCTACATGATGACGACTTTGGCATAGCGGTCTGTGCATCAGATCTGTGCGAGGCGTCTGCGTATGACCAACTGGTCCGCGACGATGATTGCTATAGACAGCAACCCAAGAAGCCGAAGACCCTTTTGAAATTATCATCGGCGAGATAAAGAAAAAACGCGGCGTAGCACTCGATACCGAGCTCACTGCCGACGACCTGAAAGAGATGGTGGCTCAATTTAAAGCCGCTGTGAAAAAGCAAACCGGACACGACTTTCCCGATGACCCGTGGGAACAACTCTGGGGAGCCATTATGGCTGTATTCGACAGCTGGATGAACGAAAGAGCTATCCTCTACCGCAAACTGAATAAAATTCCCGATGAGTGGGGAACCGCTGTAAGCGTTCAGGCTATGGTATTTGGAAACATGGGTAATTCATCGGCTACCGGCGTGGCTTTTACCCGCGATGCTGCCACCGGCGAGAATATTTTTATCGGCGAATACCTTATCAATGCACAGGGCGAAGATGTGGTTGCCGGTATCCGCACACCACAGCAAATCACACTGGAAGGCTCCAAACGCTGGGCAAAACTGGCCAATGTCTCGGAAGAAGAAAGAGCAGAGAAATATCCTTCGCTCGAAGAAGCCATGCCGGAAGTTTACAAAGACCTTTTCAGTACTCAGGAAAATCTGGAAAAACATTACCGCGACATGCAGGATATGGAGTTTACCATTCAGGATGGCAAACTCTGGCTGCTGCAAACCCGTAACGGTAAACGTACCGGCGCTGCCATGGTGAAGATTGCCATGGATATGCTGCACGAAAAACTCATCACCAAAGATGAAGCCGTTATGCGTGTTGAACCAAATAAACTGGATGAACTCTTGCATCCTGTATTCGACAAAGAGGCTGTTACCAAAGCCAAAGTGGTGGCCAAAGGGTTACCCGCTTCTCCCGGAGCAGCTACCGGACAGATCGTTTTCCATGCTGATGATGCGGAAAAATGGGCTACCGAAGGTAAAAAAGTAGTTCTGGTACGCATTGAGACTTCCCCCGAAGACCTCAAAGGTATGAACTCTGCAGAAGGTATTCTCACCGCCCGTGGCGGAATGACATCTCACGCTGCCGTAGTGGCCCGCGGAATGGGCAAATGCTGTGTCTCCGGCGCCGGAAGTATCAAAGTCGATTATAAAGCCAAAACGCTCGAAATGGATGGTAACAAATACAAAGAGGGTGATTTTATCTCCCTGAACGGTTCCACAGGCGAAGTGTATGACGGCATGATAAAAACCGTTGACCCGGAAATGAGCGGATACTTTGGTAAGTTGATGAAACTTTCCGATAAAAAAGCCAGGCTGGGCGTCAGAACGAATGCTGACACACCACTGGATGCCCGCGTGGCCCGCGAGTTTGGCGCAAAAGGAATCGGACTCTGCCGTACCGAGCACATGTTCTTCGGTGGCGACAAAATCGTTGCCATGCGCGAAATGATTCTCGCCGAAGATGAAGAAGGCAGAAGAAAAGCTCTCGACGGATTGCTTCCCATTCAGCGGAAAGATTTCGAAGGTATTTTTGAAGCCATGCAGGGACTTCCCGTAACCGTTCGCCTGCTCGACCCGCCATTGCACGAGTTTTTACCGCATACAGATAAAGAGATAAATGAGCTTGCAAAAATTATTGATGTGCCGGCTAAAAGAATAAAAGAAAAAATAGAGGCACTACACGAGTTCAATCCAATGCTCGGTTTCCGCGGCTGCCGTCTTGGAATCAGCTATCCGGAAATAACCGAGATGCAGGCGCAGGCTTTATTCGAGGCTGCTGTTGCAGTTGCTAAAAAAGGAATAAAAGTGAAACCTGAAATTATGATTCCCCTTGTAAGCCACGTAAACGAATTGAAACTTCAGGCAAATATTATTAGAGAAACTGCCGAAAAAGTTTTCAAAGCGAAAGGCAAACGTGTTAATTATCTTGTAGGAACAATGATTGAATTACCGAGAGCCGCTTTAACAGCTGATGAAATTGCCGAAGTTGCCGAATTTTTTAGTTTCGGAACAAACGACTTGACACAGACTACCTTTGGGCTTTCGCGCGACGATGCGGGTAAATTTCTTCCTGAATATGTGGACAAAGAGATTCTTCCACGCGATCCGTTTGAAAGTTTAGACCAAAATGGCGTTGGGCAATTAGTGGAAATGGGAACACTGAAGGGACGTTCTGTACGCCCAAAACTAAAAGTAGGAATTTGCGGAGAACACGGCGGCGAGCCGGAATCCGTTGAGTTCTGCCACAGAATTGGTTTGAACTACGTTAGTTGTTCACCATTCCGTGTTCCTATTGCAAGGCTTGCGGCAGCAAGGGCAGCTTTAAGAGACAAAAAATAATTAGATAACGTTTAAATTCTATTGAACAGGGAATTCCGACACAAGATTTTAACAAGGATATTTAAAATAAAAAGTCGTTATTCCTTGTTCAGATTTAGAATATTTTATAATTGTTAATCTAAATGGCTAATAAATAATTTTAGCTGTTTGGTTTTACTAAAATTGAAGTAAGAGGAAATATGAAATTATCAGCGTTTAAATACAATTTGCCGCGAACCGCAATAGCTAAACATCCTGTTGAACCACGGGATCACGCCAAATTGTTAGTTTATGATAGAGCAACAAATAAAATGGAGCACAAACACTTTTTTGATGTGGTTGATTATATGTCCCGTGGTGATGTGCTTGTTGTAAATCAAACAAAGGTTATGCAAGCACGGCTTTTTGGTAAAAAAGAACGAACTAATGCAAAAATAGAAGTTTTTGTTCTTCGTGAATTAAATAGAGATGAAAACATTTGGGATGTTATTGTTGACCCTGCTAGGAAAGTACGAATTGGAAATAAAATTTATTTTAACGATAATCTTTGGTGTGAAGTAATTGATAATACAACATCCAGAGGTAGAACTGTACGTTTCAACCAACCCGGTAATGTATTCAAAGCAGTGGAGCAGATCGGTTTAACACCGCTGCCTCCTTACATCAAAAGAGACGCCGAACCCTCCGATAAAGAAAATTATCAAACCGTTTACGCAAAAGTAGACGGTGCTGTTGCTGCGCCAACCGCAGGACTTCATTTTACAGAAAAACTTCTGAAGAAAATAGAGAAAAAAGGTGTATCTATTATTCCTATTATTCTTCACATCGGTTTAGGAACATTTCGTCCCGTTGAAGTTGAAGATCTGACAAAACATAAAATAGATTTGGAGTATTATGAAATCTCTCAAAAATCTTCCGATCTGATCAATAACGCTAAAACTTCAAAACATAATGTTTTTGTTGTTGGAACCAGCACATGCCGGGCTTTAGAAACCAGTGTAACTGCCGAGGGATTTGTTAAACCAAATAAAGGATGGACTGATAAATTTATTTTTCCACCTTATGATTTTAAAATTACCGACAAACTGATTACTAACTTCCATACGCAGGAATCAACTCTCTTGATGCTCGTAAGTGCTTTTGCAGGTGCCGACCTGATTATGAAAACGTATAAAAAGGCGCTAAGAGAAGGATACAGATTCCTAAGCTATGGTGATGCTATGCTTATATTATGAAACATCCATGTAGATTTCAGGAATATGTAAATGTTTGTACTTTTTCTTTTTTTTGCGGCTTGCTGCGCTAGAGTTGAATGGATGCATAAGAAATGTTCGCTGTTCACAGAATATTGTGCATAAGTTTTCAAACTTTCCGGCAGAAGCCGGATGTTTCATATTACTTTCAATCGTACATTCATACCTAAAATAAAAAGTATTGTACAGGGTTGAACTTTATTATGGACACCAACATAATTGGAAATATAAATAGATGAAAACATTTGCAATCATAGCAGCCGGAGGTAAAGGAACTAGGAGCGGTTTTTTCACTTCTAAACAATACCTGAAATTCAATAAAAAGGAATTAATTGCCTATACATTGCAAATTTTTCAAAAAAATGTTCTTGTCGATGAAATAATTATTACCGCAGATCCTTCTTGTTTTTCTCTCCTTGAAAAAATAAAGAAAAAATATCGACTAACTAAAATTACCAACATTATCGAAGGAGGTAAAACAAGACAAGACTCAGTTTATAATGCATTGATTTCTTTAAAGGCACAAAAAAAAGATTTGGTTATCGTTCATGATGCCGTAAGACCTTTTTTACCTCAAGATGTATTAACAAAATCAATTAACCTCGCTAAAGAAAAGGGTAATGCTGTCGTTTGTATTAAAGCTAAAGATACATTAATAAAAGGTAAAAGTTTTATTGAATCTTATTTGGTAAGGGATGAAATTTATTATGTGCAAACTCCACAGATTTTCAAGCATGAAGATTTATTGAGAGCAATGAATTTTGCGTATGATAAAAAATTTTATGGAACCGATGAATCTATGTTGCTAATGAAAATCAACAAAAAAATAAATATAGTTGAAGGCGCTTTTATAAATTTTAAAGTAACCACGAAGTCGGATATAGAATTAGTCAAAAAATTAGTAAAAAAATAATTTATGCTATAAAATAACTTATTAAATACACCTATCCGATTTAAATAACTACCTTTTAAAATTCAGTTATTAACTAAATTAGGAGTGTTTTCTATATGCCCAATTTGAACTTCAGATTTTGGTTAGGTGAAAATTTCAAATAGTTTTATCGGTTATTTTTTCCACATCTAAAGAAAAACTTTGATTAACTATTAAGTTCCCTCATGTCATTCGAATAAAAAATAAAGGATCTCCTTTCCTGATCTCTAACGGTAAATGCGATAAAAAGTGTTTTGTTTATAAATTGGAGAATAAGTTTTTATATATATAGTATCTTATCAGTAATATTCGTGTTATTTTTGGCAGAAAATATTGATTTGTAATTGGTTTAATATTTTATAAGAATGATCGTATGACTGTATGTTAAAAATTGATTTTAGTAAATTAGTCATATGCACAGTGTCCTTCGGACAAACAGTCATACATTTACATACATTCATACTTCAAAATTTACTTGTACTGTTAATTTTTCAATATAAATCCCTTTTTGGTTCCGGCTTGTCCAGGTTAGGTTATCAAAATGCTGATTTTATAAGATGATCCAAAATAGCTTAATTTCCTTCTTAATTAAATAGAAAAATGAAACTATAATGAATTTAGTCCGGTAAAAATCAATGAAATGTTGACTAATTGTTTTATGATAAAATAATTTTTATATTAAATAACACAATTAAATAAGCTAAATAATTATATTGAAACTTACCTCTGATATATGTAATTTATCTATTTATTCATTTTATAATGGTAAAGGGAAATGTTTCTATTAGCAACAATAATTGTACTTTCATACTTAATAGGCTCAATTCCAACAAGTATAATAGTAAGTAAAGCAGCAAAAGGAATAGATATTCGTAATTATGGAAGTGGGAATGCAGGCGGTACTAATGTTATGCGTGTGCTTGGTTGGAAACTAGGTTTAATGGTAATAATTTTAGATGCCCTGAAAGGGGTATTGGCGGTTGTAATTGTTGCTAGAATATATTACGGCACAATTCCTTTTCATAATGCAACTCCCTTTGACGACTTCACATTAATTCAAATTATCGCAGGTATTTCTGCCGTTATTGGACATATTTGGACGGTCTTTGCAGGATTCAGAGGCGGTAAAGGTATAGCAACAGCATTAGGAATGCTTTTAATGATTACCACCGTGGATATGTTGGTTGCAATCGGAGTTTTTGTTGTGGTAGTTTCTATTTCAAAATATATTTCGCTAGGCTCGTTATTAGGCGCTATTACCGTTCCCCTGACTCTCATTGTAAGAGAGAACTTATTTAATGTCAATATCCATGGATATAATACAATCCTCCCATTTGCTGTTTTGATTACACTTCTGGTTATATTTACGCATAGAAAAAATGTTATTCGCTTAATTAACGGAAGCGAAAATAAATTGAGCTTTTCCAAGAAAAAAAAATCATAAAATATTTAAATGAAAATTTCTGTTCTCGGAGCCGGAGGCTGGGGCACAACCCTAACTATATTGTTTCATTATAACGGTCATAAAGTTACACTTTGGGCATATAAGAAAAACTATGCAAAGGCTCTTCAAAAAAGCAGATATAATAATATTTATTTACCGGGTATAAAAATTCCCAATGAAATAATTATAACCCACGATTTAGAAGAAGCTATTACCGATAAGGATTTGCTTGTTCTTGCAATCCCGTCTCAGTTCCTTAGAAATGTGATAAAAAAAATTAATGTTAAAAATATTAGGAATACTATTCTGGTAAATGTGGCGAAAGGAATTGAGAAAAAAACACTAATGACCATGTCTCAAATAATCCATGATGAATTCCCTTCCCTTGATGAATCACAAGTAAGTGTACTTTCAGGTCCCAGCCATGCGGAAGAAGTAAGCAGAAGAATACCTACGGCAGTAGTTTCGGCATCTAAAAACCGGGATACTTCCAGATCTGTCCAAGCAGCTTTTATGAATTCCTATTTCAGAGTTTACGGTTCTACCGATATACTTGGCGTTGAGTTGGGTGGTGCTTTCAAAAATGTAATAGCAATCGGTGCAGGTATAATAGACGGAGCAAAATTTGGAGATAATACAAAAGCCGCCATCATGACCAGAGGTGTTGCCGAAATTGCCCGGCTTGGAATTGCCCTGGGCGCGCAACCAAGTACTTTCGCCGGTCTTTCAGGTATGGGTGACTTGATCGTTACTTGTATGAGCAGGCACAGCCGAAACCGCTATGTGGGCGAACAAATAGGTGCCGGTAAAAAATTGAATGAAGTTTTAAAATCTATGAATATGATTGCCGAAGGTGTGGAAACCAGTCGTTCAGCTTCTTTGTTGGCTAAAAAACATGGTGTGGAAACTCCAATTACCGATGAAGTCTATCAGATTTTATTCGAAGATAAAGACCCCGTAAAAGCAACAACCGATCTGATGGCCCGCAATATGAAAATGGAGGCTGACTGAAATTGGTATTTACTATAATTCACGATACCGTCCGGAATTCCTTCATTATAAGAATATAAAGGTAATTACCTTGATTAGCCATCAAACTATTTCTTTTGTAAATTTTTAATTCAAAGAGTTTCCCGGAAAAAGGTATTTTGTTTATTAAAAAGCTTTCATTTTTGTTAATATCCGCAATCCGAAAATTTGAAGATGACCTTTTTAGATACACTCTATTCAATAAGGAAATCACTTTTGATCAATCAATCTTTATTTTTAACTGATGCAAAAGCGAAACTGAAAAAATTTTATTTATTCCGTTACAACTCAGGTAATGAAATTCCCTTGATCTTTCTATAAAGAGATACTGCATAAGAGTCTGTCATACCGGAAACAAAATCTGTAATTTTTAATAGACGAATATATAAGCTAGGTTCAGGTTTACCACTTAGTGATATAAATTGTTGAGGTAAAAGTTTTAGAATATTTTTGTATTTGGGAGAAATATTTTCTTGTGTCGCCTCATTTACAGCATTGATAAATATATCCAACAAACCGGCGAGAACTTCATATCCGGCCGTTTCTCTTTCAACTACACTCCTGTATGAATAAATTTTATCAATCGAAATTTTTCTAATTTCTTCTAAAATATTGCTTGCCGGAATCAAAGAAATTAAATCTATATCTAGTTTATCATTTAATAATTTTTTTTCTTCATCAATAAATACATTAGATAAATCATGGACTAAGCCGGAAATAGCTTTTGCACGAAGATAGCCTATTTTATCATTTTTATCTCTACCGGAATACGATTTCAATTTAACTCTGGTGGTTAACGGCATCAACAGCTCTTCAACCTCTTTAAATGATACGAATCCCAGTCTAAAACCATCTTCAAAGTCCATAATTCTATAACAAATATCATCGGCAGCTTCTACAAGAAATGCAAGCGGATGACGATTCCGCCATAAATTATCATCATTGCAACCGGTTTTCAATTCAAGTCCTACCTCATTTGCAACCTGAATAAAAAGGTCTTTTTCAGCTTGAAAAAGATAATATGTGGTCACCCCTAAAAATCCCTAATGTGCCAAAGTGTACGCTTATGCAGTGGGGGCGTTCGGAACTTTTGTAGGAATTCTATGAGTTTTTATGAGGAAATAAAATTTTTTAAATTTCATTATATTTGAATTTTGTAATTTAGTAATTATTCTAAACCCTTGTGCATTTCCATCGAATTTAATGAAGTCAGCCCATTGTTTAACATTTAACTCTTTTTCAAATCGTTTACCGTTTCCGTTTTTAAAATATTCGGAAATTGCATCTTCACCGGAGTGACCGAAAGGAGGATTTCCAATATCGTGAGCTAAACAAGCAGAGGCTACAATTTCACCGAAATGAAACTGGGTAAATTCTTTTTGTAATTTTTTGTTCCTTTCTAATATTTTTTTACCAACCAAATTACCGAGTGATCTTCCTACGCAAGATACCTCCAAGCAGTGTGTTAATCTATTATGTACAAAATCACTCTCAGGCATAGGAAACACTTGGGTTTTGTCTTGCATCCTTCTAAAGGCAGATGAAAATACAATTCGATCAAAATCCCGCTGAAATTGGCTTCTCCCATCTTGAGTATCCGTATCCGGTTTATCATCACACAATAATTTTTTAGATAAAAGTTTTTTCCAATGCAACTTGCCATCTCATTTTATTTGTTATATAAATTTTAAAAGATAATTTAACAAAGAAATTTTTCAAGTACTAACTTATTGTAATTACAATTTACTTGTTTTATTTTTCCAGACAATGAATACCGATAAAAATAAAATACTCGACGGCTCAGTACAGTATATTAAATCCGTTGGTCCAAAACGAGCTGATTCATTTAATGAAATCGGTATAAAAACAATATACGATCTGCTTTTTTATTTTCCTTCAAGACATTTAGATAGAACAACCACCCTCAATACAATAAAAGCGTATAATTATCTATTAAACGGCTTCGACGGTGAAGTTACAATAATGGCAACTGTTTGGGATAAAGAAAAACATAACTATGGTAAGAAAGAAATTCTAAAAGTGCAATTTAAAGATTCTACCGGCTTTTTCGAATGCGTTTGGTTCAGAGGTATAAAATATTTTTATTCACTTTTTAATATCGGAGATATCTTTGCAATATCCGGTAAACCCGTATTGTCAAAGCTTAATAATATACAATTTACACATCCGGATTTTGATAAAATAACCGAAGATGAATCACAAAGTTTATTAAATACGGGTAAAATTATTCCTTTTTATCGTATCCCGAAAGAGCTAAAGTCCAAAAACATAGGCGATTTGAGCCTAAGAAAAATAATTCACAACGCAGTGGAAAACTATGCCGACTATTTGGATGAATCACTCCCTGAAGAAATTATATCCCAATATAAATTGCCGCAAATTTCAGATGCGGTTAAAAATTTTCATTTCCCCGAGAGCAAAGAAAAACTTAACGCTTCAATAAAAAGATTTAAATTCGAAGAAATATTTTACTTAGAGATTTTAGTTGCCCTTAAAAAATATAATTATAAAACTAAGCTCGAAGGAGCTTCGATGAAGATCAGGACGAACTTAATTTCCGATTTTTTAAAGATACTTCCATTTGAACTTACAAGTGCGCAGTTAAGGGTATTACACGAGATAAAACTCGACATGCAATCGAATACACCGATGAACAGATTATTGCAAGGGGATGTCGGCTGCGGAAAAACAATAGTTGTTTTAATTGCCATGTTAATAGCAGTCGATAACGGTTTTCAAGCTGTAATGATGGCGCCTACAGAAATACTTGCCAATCAACATGCTAAAAATTTTACCGAATTACTGAATACTCTCTCAAAAGTTCATTCGAATAGAACTATAAAATTAAGTCTATTGTTAGGTGGACAAAAAAAATCATTAAAACAAAAATTTTTACTTGATATTAAATCAAAAGATGTTGATATAATAATTGGGACTCATGCCTTGTTCGAAGAAAATGTCGTCTTCAATAATCTAGGATTTGTTGTTGTAGATGAACAACATCGCTTCGGTGTAGAACAAAGAGCAAAATTACTAAGCAAAGGTAAAACACCCGATGTAATAGTGATGAGTGCTACGCCGATACCTAGAACTTTATCAATGACGGTTTATGCTGATTTGGATATCTCCGTAATTAAAGAATTAC